>DNBE01000082.1 GCA_003543795.1 Sutterella sp. | reverse complement strand
ACAACAAAACGCACCCGAGGACGAGTTCGCTTTGAAATCGTTCTTGAAAATTCTTCAATAAATCCCGATTTGACATAAATCTTTTAAGTCAACTTTAAATTTTTTGATTTTACCCCTAGCTATGAGCCAACGGTAAGGATTCAAGCCCCGAATTTATTGAAAATTACTCATGAAAAGGGATGCGTATTTGGGACATTTTCGATGATTTTCACGCCTAAAATTTCTAGTGTCATTTCGGAGGCACTATGGCGCTTAAATCATTGTGGATGCTCTTATCCATATTTTTATTCACAATATCAAACCTTTGCGTGCGTTTTTGCGAGCAACTTTCGGTGATGGAAATCGTTTTTTATCGCTCGACTTTGTGCCTCATTTTTATCCTTTACGTCATTTATCGGGAACGCACCCCCGTAGCAACCCATTACCCTTTTTTACATTTTATGCGTTGCTTTTGCGGCTTAACCGTCATGGCGGGCGGCTTTTATCTCGTGCAAAACCTCCCTTTCGGGACGTCTCAAACGTTGATGTACACAAACCCGATCTTTTTCGCGTTTTTTATCATCATCGCGTGCGTCATCGCGCGTAAAAAAATCGAATGGTCGATTATGCTTTCGATTCCGATCGGATTTGCAGGCATCGTCATTATTTTGCGGCCCGAATTTACCTCAAGCGCGCTTTTTATTTCTTTTATCGGAGTATTAACCGGAATCGCTTCTGCGGGGTGCGATTGGTACTTGATGAAGTTAGGCAACGTTCGAGAGCATTTAAATCGAACCGTTTTTTATTTTTCTTTGGCGGGGACGCTTGCCGGCCTCGTTTGGATTCCTTTTGATACGGGCTTTGCGGCCATTACCTTGAAGTCGGGTATGGCGCTTCTTGCCATCGGGATTACGGCCGTCCTCGGCCAAATCACGATGGTCATGGCCTGGGACGGCGGGCACGCGCTTTTAAACGTCCTTTATCAATACGCGAGCATTCTTTTTGCGGTGATTTTCGGGATCGTGCTTTTCGGGGAAGTCCCCGACCTTTTAACCGTCGTCGGGACGATTATCGTTATCGGCACGGGGATTTACGCAAGTGCGAAGCGCCTTTCTGACGAAAAGCGCCTTAAATCCTTAGATTAAATCTAAAAGCGTTTTATCCGGCACCCAATCGAGAATGAAACGCTCTTCGTCGATATCGGTATCCGTGTAACGAATTTCCGCGCCTAAACCCGCGGCAAAAATCAAGACGTCGTCGGCCCAAATCAAAGGCAAAGCGCCCCGATCGCAATTAGCGATATCGGCTTCTTGGTACCAGTGCTTGAGGTGCCGACTCGGGCGATTGGAAAAGAGCTTAATTTTTTCGCCGCCCTGACGGCTTCGCGCTTGTAAGCCCGGGCTTAAAACGCTCTCGGGGAATCCCCTCTCGCTAATCGTCGCTTTATAGACATAAAGCGTTCCTTCCCAGCCTTCGAAGCGATAGGAGCCCGGCCCGTGAAAAGGCACAACCTGCGCGCTATCGCGCTCGAGGGGCTTCTCGCGCGCGACTTCTCGCATCACGAAATTCGCGCCCGCGCGAACGAGTTTCAGACGCCCGAACTGAAACGACAGGTTTGAGTCATTACCCGTAACCTGCGCTTGACGCAACGCTTCGTCAAGCTTGGCTTTAGCGGGCGGCAAAATCCCGAAACTCGCGATCCACTGCCTTAAGATGAGCGCCTGACGGAAAATCGGATATTGCAAGAGTTTCGCAACCGATAGCGTACGAGCGTCAACAAGGCAAGCGGCCAAATCGCCTGAGGCGTAGTCGTCAAGCGTCTCACTCATTTGCGCGACAAGCGCGACAGAGCGCGTCGCGGCACTTCGAAAGCCAGGCCGAATCGCTTCAAGAACGGGCATGACCTTGTGCCGCAAGGCATTTCTTAAATAAGTCGTATCATCATTACTCGGGTCGTCGACCCAAGTAATTTCATTTTTAACTAAAAAGGCTTCGAGCGCCGCGCGCGGCGTCTCGATAAAGGGACGCACGAGTTTGCCGCCCGCGAAATCGCGAACGAGCGGGAAAGCCGATAACCCTTCGGGCCCCGCGCCTCGCATCCAACTCATTAAAAATGTTTCGAGTAAATCGTCTTCGTGCTGCGCGATAAGCGTCACTTCGCACCCGAAACTTTTAGCGGCGTTCGCGATCGCGTCGTAGCGCGCCTTGCGCGCCGCGGCCTCAATCCCGTCACCCGCGTTTTTAACATTCACACGAATGACTTTAAATTCAACACCTAAAGAAGCTGCCGTTTTGCGGCAAAAAGAAGCCCAGGCGTTTGCTTCCTTTTGTAAGCCGTGATGAATATGAACGGCGCAAACACGAGCCACGGGAGAATCTTTCTTTTGGGCTAATCGCACGCATAAGTGAAGAAGCGCCATCGAATCTCGTCCGCCCGAAAAAGCGACGAGAACGTTGCGTTTCGCGGGCTTCATCTCGGGGCGCAACAAGTCGGAGGCTAAAATCCTTTTATCGTGACTAGCGACCTCTAACGCGCTTACAATCGTCTCGGTTAAGCGACTCTCGATCGTCTTAGCCGATAAACGCTCCCAGTTCGTTTTGCGAGTCATGATACTTTCTCCGGATTTGTTGGCGTCGGACTTTCCTCAATTGCGAAACGCCCGAATTGGCGCCATTTGGTAAGCCTTTCTTCAACCAAGGTTTCGACTTCAATTCCTTGCAGGGATTTGAGCGCCGAAACGAGTGTTTTTTTGAGCGCTTTGGCCGCTTGCGCGGGGTCGCGATGAGCGCCTCCCGCGGGTTCGGGGACGATGCCGTCGA
>DNBE01000149.1 GCA_003543795.1 Sutterella sp. | reverse complement strand
AACGCGCACGTCGCCCGGTTGATAACCGCGCCCGGATTCGACCTTGATCTTCATCGCTAAGCGCCCGTCAGGCGCCAAATGGGCGAGCACGTGATCGGGATTTAAAACCACAACATCGTGCGGCAATTCGATATCGCCTGCCGTCACGGGACCTTCGCCTTCTTTAGCTAAAGAAAGCGTCACTTCGTCACGACCTTCGAGCTTAAAGATCACGCCTTTCAAATTCAAAATAATGTCGACCACGTCTTCGATGACGCCAGGAATTTGCGTAAATTCGTGTTCGACGCCTTCGATTTGAACTTCGGTCGCGGCGTATCCCACCATCGAAGATAATAAGATACGGCGTAGCGCGTTCCCTAACGTGTGACCGTAACCGCGTTCGAACGGTTCGAGCGTGACGACAGCCAAGTTGGGGTTAGATTCGTCGACGACGCTTTCAACCGTCGTCGGCTTAAGTAAAGAAAGATTAGCCATTTTTTATCCCTGACAATACCCTCGGCTCGTTACACCGATAAGGCTGGTGGATGAAAAAAAAACAAAGCTCAGGTAAGCGAGGATTCGCTTACCTGAGAGCATTCCCTTAACGGGAGTAAAGTTCGACGACCAACGACTCGTTGATGTCTTGCGCGATTTCGTCACGCGGCGGACAAGCCTTGTACGTGCCTTCGAGTTTCTTCGAGTCCACGCTCACCCAAGAGGGCGCCGTCTGCGTCGCGGCGATTTCGAGCGCCTTCGCGATACGCGCCTGGCCCTTGGCCTTTTCGGTGACGCTTACGACATCACCGGGTTTGACGTGGTAGCTCGGGACGTTGACTTTCTTGCCGTTGACAAGCATGGCGCCGTGACTGACGAGCTGTCTAGCTTCCGCACGAGTCGAACCGAAACCCATGCGATAAACGACGTTATCTAAACGCGATTCCAAAAGCGCGAGCAGGTTTTCACCCGTGTTGCCGCGCAACCGTTCCGCTTCGGCAAAATAACGGCGGAATTGACGTTCGAGAACACCGTATGTGCGTTTGACCTTCTGCTTTTCACGCAGCTGGTTACCATAGTCCGATTGACGAGCACCGGAAATCTTACCGTGCTGGCCCGGTTTGGTGATCGAATCGGAGCCCTTGCCAGCTTTGCTGACTAAGGAACGAGTCGCGCTCTTTAAATTTAGGTCACAACCCTCGCGGCGCGAAAGTTTGAGTTTGGGACCGGTATATCGTGCCATATTAAAGCCTCTTTAATCCTGTGCTTGTTATCTCACACATTGAGTTCATCCGTCCTCACGGACGAACGCAAGATAAAAGTTCGTTACATGCGGCGACGCTTCGAGGGGCGAACGCCGTTATGCGGAATCGGCGTAACGTCCTGAATCGAAGTGACGCGAATCTTGAGCGCGTCAAGCGCGCGAACGCTCGATTCGCGACCCGGACCGGGGCCCATGATGCGAACTTCGACGTTCTTTAAACCGTACTCAAGCGCCTGACGTCCGGCCTGCTCGGCCGCGACCTGGGCGGCAAAAGGCGTCGACTTTCTGGAGCCCTTGAAACCTTGGGCGCCGGAACTTGACGCGGCAATCGCGTTACCTTGACGGTCGGTAATGGTGATGATCGTGTTATTGAAGGACGCGTGGATATGAGCGATGCCTTCGGTGACGACCTTCTTGACTTTTTTGCGGCCGCGCGTTGCGGCCTGTTTGTTGGTGCCAGCCATTATTTTCCTTTATGGGTTACTTCTTTAACGCAACGCCGGCTTTTTTCGGACCCTTGCGGGTGCGGGCGTTGGTGCGGGTTCTCTGACCGCGCACGGGAAGACCTTTACGATGACGCATCCCGCGATACGTTCCGAGGTCAATCAAGCGTTTGATCGACAACTGAATTTCGCGGCGAAGGTCGCCTTCGACGGTGAACTTCTGAACCGCATCACGGATGCGTTCGAGTTCGTCGTCGTCAAGGTCCTTGACTTTTTTACTGCAATCGACGCCCACAGACGCGAGAATCTCGCGAGCGCGAGAACGACCGATACCATAAATGGCGGTCAGACCGATCTCGGCGTGCTGTTCGGGCGGAATGTTGATACCGGCAATACGAGCCATCTTCTACCTCTTTAGCCTTGACGTTGTTTATGACGCGGATCGGAACAGATCACGCGAACCACGCCCTTGCGTTTGATGATCTTGCACTTGCGGCACATTTTTTTGACCGAAGCGTTAACCTTCATTTCTATCTCCTGCGAACGAGAAACCTAACGTTTCTTTCGCGTTATATCCCCGTGATAGGGGAGCTTAAAACCGTCTTTTATCCGAAGCGTCGAAAATCGCTTTTCTCAACGCGGTTCCTTCGAATGACGGTTTTTCTTTTGCTCCTTCTCACCGGGTCCCCGGCCTGAAGTCGGCGCCGGGGATTTTTTCACACATCCCGAGACTTACATCATCCCGGGACCAAAGCCCTTGAAGTTCGACTTCTTGAGCAATGTCTCATACTGCTGACTCATCATGTAAGCCTGGACCTGCGTCATAAAGTCCATCGCGACGACAACCACGATCAAAAGAGACGTGCCGCCGAAGTAAAACGGAACATTAAAACGCAAATTCAAGAATTCGGGCACCAGGCACACGAATGTCAGATAAAGCGCGCCGCCTAACGTCAAGCGCAAAAGCACTTTGTCGATATAGCGCGCGGTTTGTTCGCCCGGGCGAATGCCAGGGACGAACGCGCCGCCTTTCTTCAAATTCTCAGCGGTTTCTCTCGGGTTGAAAACCAACGCCGTGTAAAAATACGCAAAGAAAATAATCAAGGCCGCGTATAAAAGGGTGTAAAGCGGTTGCCCGGGCGACAAACTCGCGGCGAGATCTCGAATCCAACGCGTGGCGTCACCCGTCGAACACCAACCCGCGACCGTCGCGGGAAAGAGGATGAGTGAGGACGCGAAAATCGGAGGAATCACACCCGAAACGTTCATCTTTAAGGGCAAGTACGAGCTTTGCCCGCCGTAAATCTTATTGCCGATCTGGCGCTTGGCGTAATTGACCGTAATGCGTCTTTGACCGCGTTCGATAAAGACGCAAAAGGCCGTGACGGCTGCGACGATTGCGATAATAAAGATCGAGGAGAGCGGACTGATCGCGCCCGTGCTCACGAGCTGGAAGAGTCCGGTTGCCGCGGACGGCAACCCCGCCACGATACCAGCGAAGATGATGAGCGAAATTCCGTTACCGAGACCGCGCTCGGTAATTTGTTCGCCTAACCACATCAAAAACATCGTGCCGGTCACGAGACTGACCGTACTCGTGAAGCGGAAAGCCAAACCCGGATCGATGACAAGACCCGGCTGAGTCTCAAGCGCGACGGCGATACCGAAAGCCTGAAAGGCTCCGAGTAAAAGCGTGCCGTAGCGCGTGTATTGCGTAATCTTGCGACGACCCGATTCTCCTTCTTTACGAAGGGATTCGAGGCTCGGCAAGACGTAGCTCATCATCTGCATGATAATGGCGGCCGAGATGTAGGGCATAATCCCGAGCGCGAAAACC
>DNBE01000067.1 GCA_003543795.1 Sutterella sp. | reverse complement strand
GCTCTTTTGTACTGTGCCGATCTTGAAACACAAAGCCATATTCCGAAAGCGGCTCTGGCGCTGCTTGAAGGTGCGAAACAGCTCCTGAAAGACGCGGGATATTGGGTAAGCAAGCCGACGAGTAGCCAGGATCCTTGTGATCCGAGGTTTGCGCCTGAGCCTAAGGCTCTGACGCCGGAGACGGTTCGTCTTGAAATCTTTGGTGGCACTGGTGACAGCCCTCTGCAACCCTCTTGTCCGAACGGATCAAAAGGAGCGGAAGGAAAAGTCAGTGCTTGTTCCAAGGAAACCTTCCCGCTTGAGCGGGGAGTTGTTTAGTGATTTCGCAGCCTTCGAGTTTCGCGAATTTTTTGATTTCGCTTATCGATCCTTTATCTAGGAGCGTCACGCGTTGGCGTTCGTCGATAAAAAAGACGGAACATCTGGCTGCCCGAATAATTTCGTGAATTTGATTTTCACGAGAAATCTTTTTTGAGATGCCTCAAGGATAACCGAAAGCGCCGTTTTTGTCTTTTTAGTTGACACGCGTAAAAAAGGACGAGCCTTTGAGCTCGTCCTTCTCGTTGAGACCTTTCCGATTAAGGAATGTCTTTGAGATGCTCCATATTCTTACGGATACCTTCGCAGCAATCGTGGAAGGTCGCCATTTCTTCGTCCGTTAACGGAATTTCGACGATTTGTTCGACGCCGTCTTTACCGATCAAGCACGGCACACCCGCGTAAAGACCGGTTTCACCCCATTCGCCGTCAAGTTCCATACTCGCGGGCAAAATAACCTTTTCGTCACGGAAGACCGCATCGACCATCGTCGCGGCGGTACTCGCGATACCGAATTCGGTGCAATGCTTACCGGCGTAGGTCACCCAACCGCCTCTGATTGCTTCGGTTTGAAGCGCGGCGCGATCGAATTGGAAGCGCGCATCGGTTTTCGCCCAGCAATCCAAGGGCATTCCCTTGAAATTGACGGCAGACCAAGGCGCAAATTGCTTATTGCCGTGTTCGCCCATCATGTAGCAGGTAATCGACTTATGATCTAAACCCGTCTGACGCGCAAGGCAAGCTAAAAGTCTCGAGGTATCGAGTCCCGTACCCGTTCCGAAAACGTGTCCCTTCGGGAAGTCGAGTAAGAGCGCGAGTTCGCGCGTAATGATGTCGCACGGATTAGAAATATTGATGACGATGCCTTTAAAGCCGCTTGCTTTAATCTTTTCGGCATAACCGCGAACGGCCGTGATGTTGAAATCCATCTCGGTTAAGCGGTCGCCCGTCGTCAAAAGACCGATATTACCGACGCTATTGACGATGACGTCCACGTCGCCCAAATCGGCGAAGTCACCTTTTCTGACGGTCACGCGATGCGGGCAGTAGGCTATCGCGTCGCGCAAATCCTGGCATTCGCTCGTGACTTTCTGATCATTTTGATCGATGAGAACGAGTTCATCGGCGATACCCTTCATGCAAAGCGTATAGGCCACGTTCGAACCGACGTAACCCATGCCGATGATGCCGACTTTTCTTTGTTTATCCATAGTAAGAGACTCCCTCGACTAATTACATTCCGAAATCGGGAAATAGGACATAAGTATAGATAACGGCAAGCGTCATATAAAGCGCGAGGATGATGCCGAAAGCGACCATCGTACGCATCATGACGGCGTGTTCGTTACCGACCTGACCGACGGTTGCGCAGGCTGCGACGGTGTTATTCGGGCAAATGAGATTGCCGAGAGAACCGCCCGCGTTTTGTCCCGCGAAAATCGTAATCGGGTTGGCGTTCAAAATCTGCGCGGCCTGGATATGCATATCCGCGAACATGATGTTCGATCCTAAACCCGTGCCCGTCACGAACGAACCGCTCGCGCCGATCAGAACGGCGGCTGCCGGATAGAGCATACCCGCTACGCTCGCGAGGTCGTGGGCTAAAAGTTGCATCATGCCCGTGGTCGACGACTGCATGATATAAGCCACGATTAAAAGAGAACCCATCGTCACAAGGACGGGAACGATATTTTTACTCGTCGTGCCGTAAATCTTGCACACGCCAGAAAAGTTCATGCCGAGCGTAAAGGCGCCCAAGAAGCCGCACACCATAATGACGACGTCAACCCAGACGATGTAACCGAACGTGCACATGAGTGCAAAGCCGTTAGGAATGAGCGCGGGGACACCGTAACGAATCACGGGCAGTAGCACGAGCATGTAGATATAAGGGCTCATAGCTCTTAAAGACGAGTACTTCGCTTTCTTATCGGATTCAAAACGGAAGCGGTACTCATCGGGGGTGTTTACGCCCACCACCTTCAGGTAGACGATTGAGCAAAGAATCGACAGAAGGCCCGTTCCCATGGACGTAACTTCAGCGCCGACGAAGTTCGAGAGCACGAACATCCAAAACGCGGTTACGGAACCCGCAAAGCAAAGAAACGGCATTGCGTTTTTGAAGCCTTTCTTTCCGTAAGCGGTCGCGATCATGATGAAAGGAATGATAAAAACGCCGACCATATGGATACGACCCACCATGGCGGAGTTCAAATCGACCGTGGAGACGCCCGCGGTTGTGAGCGCAGCGCCGCCCACAATCGTCGTGAGACCCGCGCCGCCCCAGGAGCAAGGCGTCGCGTCACCCATTAAAGCGAGGGCAATCGCGAGAATCGGGTTGACGCCGAGCGCGACAAGAAACGGAGCCGCGATGGCAGCCGGCGCGTCCGCGCCCGCCGCGCCTTCTAAAAAGATCGGCAGCATCAAACCGACAACAATGACTTGCACACGACGGTCATCCGAAATCTTCGCGATAGCCATCTTCACGTCATCGATAGCTTCCGTTTCTCTAAGAATATTCAGAATAACGAACGCGCCGAAGACCATCCAGACGATCTTCAAGCCTTCTTTAACGCCTTTCCAAACCAAGCCGTCCAAAATGTCCACATTTTGTCCGAAAGTCAAACCCTTGACGTTGAAATACGTAAAGGCTAAGAAAAGCGTCCAAACGAGGGCGATGGGCGCGACTTTCATGGCGGGCTTCTTAAAGTACAGAATGCCGCCGAGGACCACTAACAGTGGACTGAAGGCTAAGATGAAAGACATGAGACTCCTTTTTGAGAAGTTGGTTAATAAAGGTTAGTTTGATGATTGTGCTTTCGAGCTTTGTGCCTTGTCTACAGGTGCAATTAGTGTATTTATCTAAGGGCTAGGTTGCTTTGCTTACGGTTGGAAGCGAATTTCATCCTTGGTAGTCCTTTTGGTAGAAAGACCTTTCTTTTGATCGCGTCAAAATGCAACACCCAAAAGACCCGCCATTTGCATATTGAAAGCGGCTTTTATTAAATTCAATACTGAGTTCGAATGCGTTCGAACTCTCGGCTTACGGACACCTCTCTTGTTGCACCGGTCCTCCTTATGCCCTAAGCCGAAAAAACTAATACTGAGAAGAAGTCTCTTTCGGCTTTATTGCAAGCCGAGAGTTGTATTTATATTTGTTTTAAGGTGCAAAAAAATGCCTGTTAAAAAACACATTGACGTCCCCGGTGGCGTTCCCGTGGATATTTGGACGGATGATGTCGATGAAAAATCGATTGTTCAGTTAACGAACATCGCTAAATTGCCTTTCACGTTCGATCACGTCGCCGCCATGCCCGACGTTCACGTCGGTATCGGCGCGACCGTCGGGTCGGTGATCGCGACCGTGGGCGCGGTCATTCCCGCCGCGGTCGGCGTCGATATCGGATGCGGTATGTTGGCTGTCAAAACGAATATCGACATGCCCGAAGACGATCCCGAGCGACTTAAAGCGCTCATGGCGTCCATTCTTCGCCGTGTTCCCGTGGGCTTAAAGCAGCGTAACGATAAAAACATCCGCCGCGATTTAGTCGAGCGCTTCACCCCGGGGCTTGAAACGATTTTGGCCGATGACCCGACGGCCTTATCCGGGATGCGATATCTCAATTGGCAAAACGAAATCGGAACGCTCGGAGGCGGTAACCACTTTATCGAATTTTCCCGAGACGAAACGGGCGCGATGTGGGTGATGCTCCACACCGGAAGCCGCGGCCCGGGTAATGTTTTAGCCAATTACTTTATTAAGATGGCAAAGACTTCCGCAACGCAAGCCGGTCTCGACTTGCCCGATGACAACCTTGCGTTTTTCGAGGAAGGCACGCCCGTTTTCAATCGCTACATGCGAGCCGTCTCCTGGGCTCAGGATTACGCGCTCGAAAACCGTCGCGCGATTGCCGAAGACGTCTTAAGAACTCTGCAAGACTTCTGGCCTGACGCTATTTACGTAGGCGAAGTGATCAACTGCCACCACAATTACGTCACGCTCGAATCGCATTTCGGGCAGGAAGTTTGGGTCACGCGCAAAGGAGCGATTAGCGCCAAAGCGGGCGAAGCGGGGATTATCCCGGGCTCGATGGGTAGCGAATCGTTTTTAGTCGAAGGGCTCGGTAATCCTGCGGCTTTCATGTCGTCTTCGCACGGTGCGGGTCGTAAATTAAGTCGAACGGCCGCCCGAGAGGCCTTTAATATCGAAGATCTCGAGCGCCAGACGCAAGGCGTCGTCTGCCGTAAAGATCAGGGTGTTATCGACGAGATTCCGAGCGCCTATAAAGACATCCACGATGTGATTGACGCCCAAAGCGACTTAACGCAAATTAAGCACACCCTCAAGCAGTGCTTATGCGTTAAAGGTTAATCTTCTAAAAAAATCGGGCGGCAGATGCCGCCCTTTTTTTCGCGATTCATGCGCTCTTTAGTTTTTCGCTAAAAAGCGGTTTAGGGCGTCAGGCGTCGGGTACACACCCACCGTTCCCGTAAAGGAGCAGACGTAGGCCGAAAAATCGCTCGCGAACCGCATCGCGCTTTGAAGGTCATCGCCTTCGGATAAGCGCCACGTGAGAATCGCGACAAAACCGTCACCCGCGCCGACCGTATCGACCGCGCGAATGGCGCGCGCGGGAACGCTAAAGGTTTCTTTTTCGGTTAAAGCGACGCTTCCCGAGGCGCCGAGCGTAATGATGACGTTCGCGCACCCGAATTTCGATTTAAGTGCCGCCGCGGCTTTGGTCCACGGTTCGCCTTCAGGTCGCGGGGCGCCGAGGAGCTGCTCGGTTTCGGTTTCGTTGACGACGAGATAATCGACGTAGTCGAGATTTTGCATATCGACGTCATCGTCAAGCGGGCTCGCGTTTAAAACCGTGACGAGGCCTTGACCCTTTGCCGTTTTAAGGCCGTGGAGAACCGTCTTCCAGGGAAGCTCGAACCCTCCGATAATATATTTCGCGTCGGGGCTCTTGAGGATTGCCTCATCGACTTCTTCAGCCCGGATGAAATCGTCATCATCGACGAAATTAATAATGATGTTTTGCCCGTCGTCGGCTACGACAACGAGACTCACGATGGTGTTGACCTCGGGACTTAACCGATAGTGCGTTAAATCGACCCCCGCGTCTCCCATCCATTTGGCGCCCAAACGCCCGCCTTCGTCTTCGCCGCACTTACCGATAAATCCCACGTCTCCGCCCATGCGACCAATCGCGAGCGCGGCGTTCGTTCCCTTGCCGCCGTCTTCGACGGCTTTGCGCCCTCGGGCAATGACGGTCGCGCCGGTTTGCGGAATACTCTGAACTCGGCAATACTCACCCAAACAATGCCCGTTCAAAATTAAAATCTTGGCCATAAAAGTCTCCCTAGCCCTAGACTGCCGATAGCTCGAAAGTTTAATCTAAATTGCTTTTTTCGAACCGAAGGTCTCATTCATATCTACAAAAAAAGAGAAGTCGCGAAGACTTCTCTTTCAAACGTAACACGTTTTATTACTGATTACCGTACTCGAACGGACCGCCGTTATAACGATATTCGGCAAACTTCCAATTGACGAGTTTTTCAAAGAACGCGTCGATATAAGCGGCGCGATTATTACGATAGTCGATATAGTAAGCGTGTTCCCAAACGTCTAAGCAGAGGATGGGTTTGACCTGATCTTCTTGAGCGGGGGTACCGGCGTTTGCGGTATTGACGATATCGAGCGTGCCGCCCGCTTTACGCACTAACCAAGCCCAACCCGAACCGAAATTACCGAGAGCTTCTTTTTTGAAAGCTTCAACAAAGGCCTCGTAAGAACCCCATTTACGTTCAATCGCTTTGGCAAGATCGCCTTCGGGACGTCCGCCGCCGGCGGGCGACAAGCAGCACCAGAAATACGCGTGATTGAAAGCTTGCGCGGCGTTATTAAAGAGCGGACCGCTAGCCTCTTTGACGATATGCTTGAGGCTCAATCCCTCAAAGCGAGAGCCCTTGACGAGGGCGTTGAGATTGTCGACATAGGCTTTGTTGTGTTTACCGAAGTGGTACTGAATCGTCTCCTCGCTCATCGCGGGAGACAGGGCACCGGCTTCAAATTCGAGCTTAGGTAATTCGAAATCTGCCATATAAATCTCCTTATCGACGGTTCCTCGAAATGGTGTTTTCGGGGGCCCAAACGCGCCCGCGAAAACCAATACCTACTCTAAGTGTAAGCCAAAGCCTTAATTTTTTCTCGCTCAACAAGCGGCTCGTTTCCTTTTTGCGAGCCAACTTAATGAAAACAAAAAGAGTTTGTTTGTTAGCAAAAGAAAACGGCTTTCGGAAAAATACTCCGAAAGCCGTTTTGTAAGCCTTTTAAGAAGACGTCTAAAACTTAGTCTTCAAGGGGCGGCAAAGCCGTATTGCGGTCGGCTAATAAGAGCACGTCGGGAACGTACTTCGTAAAGAGCGTTCCGGGATACTCCACCGTCGGTTCGCTAAAGAGCATCATACGAATGGCGGTACGCTTCCAAGCGCCCGTCGTAATCATGAAGATAGCGCGCTTGGTGTTGAGCATCGACTTAAAGCCTAACGTAATCGCGAAGGGCGGAATGACATGCGTTAAGCCGCCGTATTCGCGTTGGCTCAATTGAATGATGTTGTCGTCATTCGTTTTCACGATGCGCGTCTTCGAATTGGCGTATTCGTCTTCGGTAATCGTGAAATAGGGAGACGTCGGCGCTTCGCAGAAAGCGACGAGCCCTTTGTAGCCGAGACCGCCGTAAAGCGTATCCACGCCGCCCATTTCCTCAATCTTTTTATCGATCGCGTCCATGTCGGAAATTCTCGGGAAGAAGCGCTGCGATTCGGGGATGTTGAGTTCGGGGTCGATTTGGCCGTAGAAATCGGCGCGCATCAAACCTTCGTAGCTCTTACCGTTTTTGGCAACCGGGAAGGGTCTCGTTTCCCAGTCGAGCAGTTCGTCCATATGGAAAACGAAGACGTTCTTTAAGCTGATACGCTCGGTGTTGACGCGCTTAGCAAAGTAGTCGTATTGACCCATCGGACCGGCAGGCAAAATCCACTTCGTGATGCGACCGGCCTTGTTGTTGGCGATGACTTCGTCGGCCATCATATTGCCCGCGAGTTTAGAGACTTCCTCTTTATCTTCGAAGACTTTGATATTGCAACGACGATCGGGGTGCGTCGCGAGTTCATCCGTCGGGATGCGACACCATGCGTACAGTTTATCTTTATCGATACGCGAACCCATGATTGATTCTCCTCACAAAAAATAAAATCATCAAAAAATCATTTCAGGCTAGCGATTGTAACATGCTTGCCTTTTTACGCTTAAGCCGGCTCGCTTGAAATCGCGAGCCAAACGGTCGGGTGAGCCGTTTCCTCAACGCGGTGCTTGAGTCCTTTCGGAAGGAAAACCCAATCACCGACATCGAGTTCCCGGACTTCGTCCTCGATACGAATGGACGCCCGTCCGCGAATAACACAAACCCACTCGTCAAAATCTTGGTTATAGAAAAAACCTTCGGGACTAGCCTGGCCGAAAGAGGTAATGCGTTCGATACGCGCGCCCGAAATCCTCGCAATCGTCTCGAAAATTTCTTCGTCGCTATCGGCTTTTAAGCCTTCGCCGAGGTTACCCGCTAGCACGCCCACCGCAAAGATTCCTTATTTTTCAGGTTCTTTCGGAGATTCGGGTTGATCGGCTTTTTTAAGATTTTCTTTTATGTCGGCAACATCTTTGACAAGGCTATGAACCGAGTCTTCGAGTTCGCCCACGGACGACGATAGCGAATTAATCGTTTGAACGAAACCTTCCTCAAACCGTTTATCGAGTTCGTCGATGCGCTTAATCATCTGATCGCGTCTCGTATCGGCCTGGTTTTGCCATTCACCTTTTAATTTCTCGATATCGGCTTTAAGTTCTAGAAAACGACTTTTTTCGGCGTCTTCGGCAAGGTTTTTACTCGATTGCGCTTCGCGACGAACTTTGCGCATTTCAAGCGCCATAGAAGCCTGAAGCCACATGGCGTACAAAAGGCAGATGACGACAAGCGCACCGAGCCCCAAGAGCACGATGAGCGCTAACGGCGCGTCGGCTTTATAAAAACCGAAGTCGACGGCAACGTCCGTGACGATTCCTTGCCAGTTAATGACGAGGAAAAAGCCGCAGAAGACGACGATCAGAAGCAAAATGACACTTTTAATATTCATGATTTCAACCCTTTTGAGCTTGTCCGACACTTTAGCACGATTTGAGATTGACCCCACGCCAAAAGAGAGTAAACAAGAACGAGGGAAACGGTTAAAATCTACAAAAGGTATTTCGCTTTGTAAGGAAGTCTCCATGCGTCAAGATCCCCGATTCCCCAATCTTTTTATCGTCGACCATCCCCTCGTGCAGCATAAGCTCACCATCATGCGTGACAAAAATACGCCCACGAAAGATTTCAGAGCGCTTTTGCGCGAAATCGCGATGCTCGTCGGCTACGAGGTCACTAAAAATTTACCTTTAACGACGAAACCTGTTGAGACACCGCTCGCGCAATTCGACGCGCCGGTTTTAGCTGACAAGAAATGCGTCCTCGTTCCGATTTTGCGCGCGGGGCTCGGTATGACCGACGGCTTACTTGACCTGATGCCTTCTGCTCGCGTCGGACATATCGGGCTTTATCGTGACGAAACCACCCATAAACCCGTTGAGTACATGGTGAAATTACCCAAACTCGAAAATCGCCTCATTATCGTGGTCGATCCGATGGTCGCGACGGGACACTCTTCCGCGCACGCCGTTCACGTTTTGAAGCAGCGCGGCGCTAAACCCGAACAAATCGTGATGATGGCGCTTGTCGCCGCTCCCGAAGGCGTAGCTGAAATGCTTCGCCTAGAACCCGACGTGAAGATTTACGTCGCGGCGCTTGACTCGCACTTAAACGAAAACGCCTACATCGTCCCGGGTCTCGGAGACGCGGGCGACCGAATTTTCGGTACCAAGTAAAGCGTTAAAGCATTCTAAGGGTTAACCCGTACGCCTCTAAAGAAGACCGTACGGGTTCCTTTTATTTACTAGGGTTAACCCTCGGTATCGACCTGAAATTATCTTAAACGAATCTGAAAACCCTCTTTTTTATTGATTTATATCAAATACTAATTTCCGAAAAAAGAGGATGATTCGCTTATAAATGGCGCGCCCTCATAGGTCGCGTCCGTTATGACTCTGTTAACAATTTAATAACAACCAAAGGCATTTGATTATGTCGACCTACAAGACCGACCTTCAAAAATATTCGAACACACCGACCGAATGCGAAGCGATTTGGGGTGTGGAACTCAGAGACGCGAAGCGTAAGAGCAGATGGCCTGCCTGGGCTGACGTTGCTCAGTCCGTCACGGGCTTCCTGCTTGCGCTTTTCTTATTCTGCCACATGGCCTTTACGAGCTCGATTCAGGCCGGCAAAGACACCTTCTGGAATCTCGTCGCCTTCTCGGGCGGTTACTTCTTTGACGGTGAAGAGCATCTCTGGATGCACGTCATGCTCATCGGCTTGATTTCGATTCTCGTGATCGTTCACGCCTTGATGGCGCTTCGTCGTTTCCCGACGAGCTGGCGTATGTTCCGCAACATCCGCGGTCACTACAACTTCCTTACGCATCGCGACACGACGTTGTGGATTATCCAAATCGTTACCGCCGTCATCCTCACGGGCATGGTCTTTGCTCACGTGACGCCGATGATTACGAACCCGGGCGATTTGGATCCGAACCTTTCTTCCGTTCACACGTATCACAACGGTCTGCTTTGGACGTTCGTGTTCTTGTGCGCCACCGAACTTCACGGCATGATCGGTCTTTATCGTTTGGCCGTTAAGTGGGACATCTGGGGCATCGCCGCGCATCGCGAAACGTTGCGTAAAGTTATGTATGTCCTCGTGGTCTTCATGATCGGTTGCGGGTCGCTCACGATGTGGACGTACTACAGCTACGGCAAAGATCTCGTTCAAACGAACCAGGTCGAAAAATACGAGCCGAACGTCAACTGGTATAAGTAACGAATCGGTTCGATGAAAAAGCGCGGCGTTGCCGCGCTTTTTTTGTC
>DNBE01000010.1:684-2772 GCA_003543795.1 Sutterella sp. | reverse complement strand
GACGTTTATCGGTTCGGGTACGACGACTAGGAGAATACGAATCATCCCGAGTTCGATGACGTTGCCGCTATCGGAGAAGAATCCGAGCAATTGACGTCCGAAGAACAATATCAAGGCGACGATTAAGGCTGTCGCAATCATATTAAGTCCCATCGAAATCCAAGTCGCACGACGACAACGGGCAAATTGCCTCGCACCGTAGTTTTGGCTCACGTAAGTCGTTGCGGCAAGCCCGAACGCGTTAATAAAGCAATAGACGTTAATCTCAATCGTAAAGGCCGCGACAGAGGCCGCCATCACCTCGGGTCCCAAGGAATTAATCGCGCCTTGGATAATGACGTTCGATAGCGAAAAGACCATCCCTTGGATACCCGCGGGTAGACCGATACGAACGATGGCGTTGAGTGCCGCCTGATCGATCGGCAAAATGCTCTTGAGGTTTAAGCGAATTTCGTCATCGCGACGCACGAGATTAATCACGAGAATGACGGCGCTGATGGCATTAGCAAGCGTCGTCGCGAGGGCGACGCCGCCCGCTTGCATATTGAAAACCATGACAAAAACAAGGTTTGCGACGATATTAAAAACGCTTGCCACAAATAGCGCCATTAATGGCGTTTGGGTATTGCCTTTACTTCTGAAAACAGCCGCTAAAAAGTTATAAATCGCGATAAAAGGCATCGCGAGTAAATAGACTCGCAGATAGTTTTCCGCGTGCTCGAAAACGCTTTCAGGAACGTCGAGCCACAGAAGAACCGGTCGCGTAAAGATTTCGCCCAAAGCGGTGGCGACTAACCCGAAGAAAATCGAAACGATAAAAGCGGTATGCACCGCGCGACTTGCGGCGTCTTTATCTTTCATGCCGAGCATGCGGGCAACAAAGACATTCGCGCCCAAGGCCAGCCCCATGCATAAGCTGATAATAAGACCGATGACCGGCACGTTACTGCCGACGGCCGCCATCGATTCGCTTGAAACGAAATGCCCGAGCGTTGCGACGTCCGCCGCGTTATAAAGTTGTTGAAGAATCCCCGTAAAAGCAAGCGGCAACGCGAAAACCACCATCTTGTCCCAGATGGAGCCTTCGAGCATATTGATATCTTTACGAGCCATTGTCGCGGGCATTAATCTTTTGAATTAAAAACATTATTCACTTTTTTGTGTGAAATCAAAATAGTATTTTCGAGATAAGGAAAAGTGCTTAGTTTGATGATATATTTCGCATCGGATAGGCAATCTATCCTAACTTTTTGAGGACATTCATTATGAAAAAAATTTCCAAAATCGCTTTAGCTGTCGCGCTCACAATGGCCGCGGGTTCCGCTTTGGCTCTTCCCAACGTTGCCATTTTGGCGACCGGCGGCACGATTGCCGGTACGGCCGATTCCCAAGCCCAGATGACGGGTTACAAGATCGGTTCCGTGCGTGTTCAAGCTTTGATTGATGCCGTTCCCGATATCCAAAAGATCGCGAACATCAAGGGCTATGACATCGCCAACATCGGTTCCGAAAGCATGACCGTCGAAGTCTGGCTCAAGCTTGCCAACAAGATTAACGAACTCCTCGCTTCGAAGAACTGCGACGGTATCGTCATTACGCACGGTACCGATACGCTCGACGAAACGTCTTTCTTCTTAAACCTCGTTGTTAAGTCCGACAAACCGGTCGTCATGGTCGGTGCCATGAGACCGTCGACCGCCTACTCCGCTGACGGTCCCGTCAACATTTTGAACGCCGTTAAGCTTGCCGCTAGCCCGAAGGCCAAAGGCATGGGCGTTATGATCGCCATGAACGACGCCATCAACGGCGCTCGTGACGTCTTAAAGACCAACACCCTTCGTGTCGATACCTTCCAGAACCACGAAATGGGTTATCTCGGCTACTTTGAAGGCGGCGAACCGGTCTTCTACAAACGTTCCCTCAAAAAGCACACCAAGGATACGGAATTTAACATCAAGGGTTTGAAAGAGCTGCCCCGCGTCGATATCGTTTACTCGCACGCCAATGATGACGGCGCCATGGTCGAAGCCGCCGTTAAGGCCGGTGCCAAGGGCATCATCCATGCCGGTACGGGTAACGGTTCTATTC
>DNBE01000010.1:0-636 GCA_003543795.1 Sutterella sp. | reverse complement strand
CCCGCCATCAACGAAGCCGTCAAGAAAGGCGTCATCGTTATGCGTTCGGCTCGCGTCCCCTACGGTCCGACGATTGCCGTCCCGGGTTATTGGGAAAATACGTTACATTCCGGTCTCTTGACCCCGCAACACGCTCGTATCCTTCTGCAGCTCGCGCTGACGAAGACGAACGACCCGAAGAAGATTCAAAAGATGTTTGAAATCTACTAATCTTGCGGATTGCGGTTAGCTTCAACATCGTTTGAAGCATAGAAACCCTCGACGTTTACGCGTCGAGGGTTTCATTTTTTGCTAAAAAAAAGGGAAGCCATCGAATATGACGCTTCCCCTTTTTAGTGAAGTCGAAGACTTCGACTTACTTCAAGTGCTTAAACGTGTCAAAACTTTGGAAGACCAAGGCAATGGCAAGTAAGAACAAGACAACCGACATTGAACCGATCAAAATCTTTCCGGTCATAAATGCCGCGTAACCGACTTGCGCGAGCGCAACGAAGGTGACGATAAACATGAAAATCATCGGCAAAATGACCATAACGGCGTCACGCTTTTCACTTCTGAGCCAAACGGCAATGGCCAAAAGCGCCATGGCGGCGAGAAGCTGATTCGCGGTCCCGAAAATCGGCCAAATCGAAAGGT
>DNBE01000091.1 GCA_003543795.1 Sutterella sp. | reverse complement strand
CAAAGGGTCGGTGCTTTTGAGTTGGACGTGTGACGAAGAGTTCGGCAGCCGTTTGGGTGTTATCGCCGACTTGAAAGCGGGGCTCATTAAAGGCGACTTCGGCATTTGTATGGAAGCCACGAACGGGCGCGTTATCGCCAAGCACTTAGGCATCATTCGCGGCAACATCACCTACCACGCGACCGCGCAACATACGGGCATTCCTTATATGTACGGTGAAAACGCGCTCAGAAAAGCGCACCGCGCGATGACCGAGCTCTACAAAATCGAAGATCGGTTAAGTAAGCTCGATGATTCGGGCGAAATCAGAAGACCGTGTCTGACGGTTTCCGTTTGCCATTCGGGCGAAGCGGCTAACGTTCATCCGAGCGAGGCCGTGATTTGGTTTGACCGTCGTATCGTTCCCGGTGAAGACCACGATGAGGCGCTAAAAGAAATCACCGACGCGCTCGATTCTCTGAAAGCGACCCGCGAAGGTTACGACTATGAATTCAAAATCACGAACGACAGACCGCTTTTAGATGTCGACTTCGATGACCCCTTCGTGAAGCTTTGCTGCGAAGCCTACGAAGAAGTCACGGGTAGGCCTACGAGTGCCGGGTACGGCGCCTGGGGGTCGGACGCGGCCTGGATCTTTAAAGAAACCGGCATGCCGATTCCGAACTTCGCGGCGGGTGCCCCGATGGGCCCGGGAGGAAGCGGGTCTGCTGACGAACATATCGCGATCGACGACTTTATCGCTTTTATTAAAGTCTATA
The DNA here is from genome assembly GCA_003543795.1 of Sutterella sp. Classification (GTDB taxonomy): domain Bacteria; phylum Pseudomonadota; class Gammaproteobacteria; order Burkholderiales; family Burkholderiaceae_F; genus Aphodousia. Next base: position 3,103 of record DNBE01000091.1, on the reverse strand, counting down.
TGCGTTGTGTCGTCAAAGCCTTAAGTTGAAGCTTCACGCGTTTTTTAGTCACAAATCCCGACTCAAGCGAGTCGGGATTTGTCATATGTTCGTCGCAAGAAAAAAGGTCATGAAAGGCCTTTTTGATGAGGCGCTTAGGAGTACACTTTTTGCGTTAAAAAAGGAAAAGGTCGTGAAAGAGACGGTTTTAGAAGTTTTGGGCGCAATCTCCGACCCCGTAACGGGTGCGCCGGTCGCAAAAGTCGCCAAAATCGTAGCGGATACGGACGCGAAAAAAGCCCGTGTGACGTTCGGATATCCGATTGCGAAAGCCGAGCGTGAGGCGTTTTTAGAGCAGGCTAGCAAAGCGCTTCGCGCTCACAATCTAGATTTTGCAATCGATATCGAAGTCGACGTTAAGCCTCGCGCGGTTCGTGTGGGCGCCAAAAGGGTCGACGGCGTCCGAAATATCATCGCTGTTGCTTCGGGTAAAGGCGGAGTCGGCAAAAGCACCGTCACCGCGAACCTAGCGGCAGCCTTAGCCGCGCAAGGCGCGAGGGTGGGTGTGTTGGATGCCGACCTCTACGGGCCGAGTCAACATATTCTCTTCGGGTTACGAAGCGTTCCCGTCGAAAATGACGGCGCACGCTATATTCCGAGCGTTTCTTGCGGCGTTTCTTTAATGACTTTGGGGCAAATTTTAGAAGAAGGGAGTCCCGCGATTTGGCGAGGACCCCTTGCGGCTAAAACGCTCGAAGATATTTTTAAACTCACGGCCTGGGGTGAACTCGATTATCTTTTTATCGACTTGCCGCCGGGTACCGGGGACATTCAGATTACGCTAGCGCAAAGTTTTCCGTTAACGGCAGCCGTTGTCGTTACGACTCCCCAAGATTTATCGACCGAAGACGCTTCGCGCGCGATCGCCCTTTTTGAAAAGACGTCTATTCCCGTTTTGGGGATTGTTGAAAACATGGCAACCTATCGCTGTCCGCATTGCGGCGCGATCGAGCGCATCTTCGGGGAAGGGGGCGCGGCGCGCTTAGCAAAACGCACGGGGCTTGAGGTTCTTGCCTCGCTTCCTTTAGAAGCGGGCGTCGTGCGAGAAAGCGACGCGGGCGTTCCCGTCGCGATCGCGAACACCGATAGTGACGCGGGTGTCGCCTTCTTTAATTTAAGCCAAAAGGTCGCGGCCGGTTTGTGCCTATTGCCGCCTGACTTATCGTCCAGATTGCCGAGGATTGTAAGCGATGGTGCTTAATTACCAACCCTGCGACTACGAGCCGCCCGCCTGGGCCGTTAACGCCCATATTCAGACGGTCGTCGCGGCCAAAATGGCACCCAAACCCGTCGTTACCTACAATCGAGAGCGTTGGGAGACGCCCGATCATGACTTTATCGATGCGGATTGGGTGGGAGAAAAAGTAGACGGAAAACCTCTTGTCGTTCTTTTCCACGGTTTAGAAGGAAGTTCTCAAAGTCATTACGCGTTGGCGCTGATGGATGCCCTCGCCCAAAAAGGTTGGATGGGGTGCGTCGCGCAATTTCGGTCGTGCTCTGGCGAAAATAATCGCTTGCCTCGCGCGTATTTTGCGGGAGATACGGCCGAGCACGAATGGATTTTTGAGAGACTTTCAAAGCGCTTTCCGACTTCGCCCGTTTTTTCGGTGGGCGTATCGCTCGGTGGCTGCCAAGTCGCGCTTTTTGCGAGCCGCTGCGCGGCTATCGCCAAGCGCTTTCTCACCGCGAGTGTCGCGGTGAGCGCTCCTCAGGATTTGGTCGCGGCAAATACCCTTATGCAAAAGGGGTTTTCTCGCGTTTATATTCTCAATTTTTTACGCACGCTCATTCCGAAAGTCCTGCAAAAGTGCGAGATGTTTCCTGAATTACGAAATAAACTCGACATGAAAGGCATCCAAAACGCTCGGGATTTCGTCGCCTTCGATAGTCTTTTTACGGCACCTATGCACGGGTTTGTCGATGCGTTTGATTATTGGTCGAAATCGTCTCCCAAACAATATCTTAAACAAACGGGCATTCCGCTTTTACTCATTAACGCGATGAACGACCCCTTTATGCCCGCAAAAGCCCTTGCGCAAAAAGAGGACGTCAACGACTTCGTGACGCTAGACTACCCGAGTGACGGCGGGCACGTCGGATTTCCGACGGGTGCTTTCCCAGGAAAAATCGACTATTTACCGCGCAAAATTTTGGGTTACTTCGAAAACTTTTTACCCTAAGCGGCTCTTAAGGTTTGCTTTTTAGACTTGCGCGCGATGACTTCCAAAGCGATTATTTTGATCAATACCGGCACACCGCTTTCGCCTGACGTGAAAGCGGTGCGAGCGTTTTTAAAGCGCTTTTTATCCGATAAAGCGGTAATCGACTTACCCGATTGGCTTTGGAAGCCGATTCTTTATACGCACGTGTTACCGCTTCGAACCCCGCATTCAAGCCGCCGCTACGCGGCCGTTTGGATGAAAGAAGGTTCGCCTCAAGTCGTCTTCATGAATCGGATCGCGCAAAAGCTCGCGACGCGCGTTGCTTCCGACATTATCGTGCGTAGCGCGTTTCTTTACTCCGATCCCGATGTTCAAACCACGGTCAAAACACTTGCCGGCCAAGGTGTGAAAGAAGCGGTCTTTTTGCCGCTATACCCCCAATACGCAAGGCAAACCGTGGGCTCCGCTCGCATCGCTATCGAAAACGCGACTAAAGATTTCGATTTAAAGACTTCAATCATTGAGCCTTATGGCAAAGACGACGCTTATGTGGAACTTGTCGCAAGACATATCGCCTCGTACCGTCAAAACGAACATCTCGTCATGAGTTTTCACGGGCTACCCGTAAAAGCCGTCAATGTCGCCAATCCCTATGACGCCGATTGCTACGACTTCGCGAAAAAACTCGCGCAAAAGCTCGATTTGAAATCGGATGACTATTCGGTTGCCTTCCAATCGAAATTCGGGCACGGTGCTTGGTTATCTCCTTATCTTGCCGATACGCTTACAAACTGCGCGACGCAAAAGCGCTCCGTTGACGTTGCCGCGCTTAGCTTTGCTTGCGATTGCCTAGAGACGCTCGAAGAAATCGGACTTGCCCATCAAAAGGCTTTTATGGCGCA
>DNBE01000033.1 GCA_003543795.1 Sutterella sp. | reverse complement strand
AAGCCGCCTAAATTTAGGCGGCTTTTGTATCGGGTTAAAGCATCTCGAAAAGTTTTTTGTAAAGTGCTCGGGCTGATTTAGGAGGCTTTCCTTCGCGCGCCTCTTTACGTGCGGCGCGAATCAAGCGATTGAAGTCGGAGGCGTCAACCTCGGGGTGCGCGGCAACGAATTCGGTTAACGCGTTATCGTTCGCGATAAGACGGTCTCTTAGCGCTTCGGCCGCGTGCATTTTCGCGGTATCTTGGGTTTGCGATTTTGTTAAGCGCTCGTATTCGGTCAGCGTTTGCGCGTAATCTAAACGCGCCATTTTTTGGCCGATCAATTGCAATTGGCGCCTTTGCGCGCCGAAACTTCGCATTTTCGCGTAATCCCTAAGCGCTTCCATGACTTCTTCGGGTAGGCGGGCTTCGGCAAGCGTTTTTTCGGGAAGTCGCGCAAACTTCGTCCCGAGTGTTTGCATCGCTTCAAGTGCTCGTTTGACGCTTGATTTACTCGGCTTTTCGATTTTTTCTTCTTCGAAGTCGTCTGCCATGGTGGTCTTGTCCGTGGTTATTCTCATGAGCGCGATTTTAAGCTATGAGGCGAGATTTTATTTTGCGATGCGCTAATATTAAAAGATTGCGCTGCGAGATACTTTATGCCCGAAATCATTAAACGCTTTGAAAATTCGCCCTTTGAGTTGCACGCTCCCTATGAACCGACGGGAGACCAACCCGAAGCCATTCGGCTCTTAAACGAAGGGCTCGAAGAAGGCTACATGCACCAAGTGTTACTTGGCGTGACGGGTTCAGGGAAGACCTTTACGATGGCAAACGTCATCGCTAAGCAAGGGCTTCCGGCAATTATTCTTGCCCCCAATAAGACGCTAGCCGCCCAGCTTTATGCCGAAATGCGCGAATTTTTCCCGAAAAACGCGGTCGAGTATTTCGTCTCTTACTACGACTATTACCAGCCCGAAGCTTATGTTCCGAGTCGCGACTTATTTATCGAGAAAGATTCCGCGATTAACGAACATATCGAACAGATGCGACTTTCGGCGACAAAAAGCGTCCTCGAGCGCCCCGACACGATTATCGTTGCGACGGTAAGCGCGATTTACGGTATCGGGAAGCCCGAAAGCTATACCGAAATGCGTTTGATTATGAGACGAGGCGACCTTAAAACTCGAGAAGAACTCATTTCGCAACTCGTTCGCATGCAATACCGCCGCTCCGATATGGACTTTACACGCGGGACGTTTAGGGTCAGAGGGGAGCAAATCGACGTCTTTCCTGCTGAACTCGCCGAAACAGGTGTGCGATTCGTTTTATTTGATGACGAACTTGAAACCATCGCGCTTTTTGATCCGATTACGGGTCGCATTTTGCAAAACGTCCCGCGCTTTGTGATTTATCCCGCAAATCACTATGTGACGCCGCGAGAAGACGTCTTAAGAGCGATTGAGACGATTAAAGAAGAATTGCACGAAAGACTTACCTTTTTTACCCACGAGAATCGTCTTGTCGAAGCGCAGCGCTTGGAGCAACGAACGCTTTTTGACCTCGAGATGCTCGATCAAGTCGGCTTTTGCAAGGGTATCGAAAACTATTCGCGCCACTTAACGGGGTTGGCGCCGGGAGTCGCTCCGCCATGCCTTATCGACTATCTGCCTAAAAATTGTCTGATGTTTTTCGATGAGTCGCACGTCATGATGGGGCAATTGGGCGGGATGTATCGAGGCGACCGCTCGAGAAAAGAGACGCTCGTCGAGTACGGATTCAGGCTTCCGAGCGCGTTAGATAACCGTCCGCTTCGATTTGACGAATTCGAAGCGAAGATGAGAAGAAGTATTTTCGTTTCGGCAACGCCCGCGGACTATGAGCTAGAAAAAGCCTCTCAGGTCGTCGAACAAGTCGTTCGTCCGACGGGGTTACTTGACCCCCGCGTGACGGTCAAGCCCGCAAGAACTCAGATCGATGACGTTCTCTCTGAAATCTCCGAGCGCGTCAAGCGTCACGAGCGTGTGCTCGTGACGACCCTAACGAAACGGATGGCGGAAGACTTAACCGACTTTTTAATCGAGCACGGGCACAAAGTCCGGTATTTACATTCTGATGTGGATACCGTCGAGCGCGTCGAAATTATTCGCGATTTGCGCGCGGGTGTGTTCGATGTTTTGGTTGGTATTAACCTGTTACGCGAAGGGCTCGATATTCCGGAAGTGAGCCTTGTGGCAATTCTTGATGCCGATAAAGAAGGTTTTTTAAGAAGTACGCGAAGTCTTATCCAAACAATCGGTCGCGCCGCGAGAAACGCAAACGGCGAAGTGATTCTTTATGCCGATACGATGACGGACTCCATGCAACGCGCCATCGACGAAACCCAAAGGCGACGCGAAAAGCAGTCGGCTTATAACGCCGAGCACGGCATTACGCCTAAAACCATTGTCAAAGCGGTTAAAGACATTATCGACGGTGTTTGGAAAGGGGAGGACGCGGCTCGCGAGGCGGCGCTTGAAGTGGGCGCGGTTGACGAAAAGACCCTCGCTCGAGAAATCAGGCGCCTCGAAAAAGAGATGCGCGAGCACGCCAAGAACTTGGATTTTGAGAAAGCGGCGCAATGCCGAGACCGTCTCGCGGAATTAAAGCGCCAGGCTTTAGGCGGTCAATAAGCGTGCCGAATCTTTTGCGCGAGTAAAAGAATAATCGCGCCTTCGCCTCCGTGGTCGGGCCCTGCTTCGATATAAGCCATCACATAGGGGATTTGACGAACCCAGGAGCGAACGAGATCTTTTAAGACGGGACCTTCGGGGGAATTAAGACCCCTGCCGTGCACGATGATGACAGAACGCAAACCCACGTCATGCGAATTGCGTAAAAAAGCCGTCACGCGAGGCTTTGCTTCCGAGACGCGCAAGCCGTGCAAATCCAGGCGGTCGGCAATGGGCCAAGCGCCGCGACGAAGTTTACGTAAGAGGTCGGGAGAAGCGTCTTCACTGAGATAGGTTTCCGAGTCTTTTACAAACGTATCTTTGACGTTTGCGGCCTCCGCGGCGGCATTCATCCTTTGTACCGCCGCTCGCGGTTCGGTTCTGAGACGCGGAGCCGCTTGCTGCGCTTTACCTTTATCTTTAATCGGAATCACGCCCGTTTTTTGCATCTCTTTTAAAAAGAGGTCCGTGTCATCTTCAATCGAAGATTTATCGACGTTTTGGTCTAATCCGATACGCTTCATTTCGCGCGCAAAAAGCGCCCGATCCGCTTTCTCGACATCCGTAAGCGGTTTTTCTTCAGGGCGCTTTTTGACTTGCGACTTTAAGTCGGTAAAGGATTTCAAAGCCACGGGCGTTCCGATTTAGAGACTTTCGAGGTAGCGTTGGGCGTCAAGCGCTGCCATACAACCCGTGGCAGCCGAAGTGACGGCCTGGCGATAGACGCTATCTTGGACGTCGCCCGCCGCGAAAACGCCTTTAACGCTTGTCGCGGTCGCGGCGCGACACCCGGTCCCAGCGGTCACGATATAACCGTGGTCAAGTGTTAATTGCCCTTCAAAGATTTCGGTATTGGGTTTGTGGCCGATGGCGACAAAGACGCCGTCAACGGTAAGCGTTTCGTCAGGGGCGCCGGCAGTTGAGGCGAGAATAAGCCCCGTGACTTTTTTCTCATCACCCACTACTTCTCGCACTTCGCGGAAGGTGTGCAAGTGAATCTTGCCGGCTTTCACGCTTTCCATTAAGCGATCGACCATGATGGGTTCGGCGCGGAAGGTGTCGCGACGATGCACGAGATGGACTTCGGAAGCGATTTCCGCTAGATAAAGCGCTTCTTCGAGCGCGGCGTTGCCGCCCCCGATGACCGCGACGGGTTTACCGCGATAGAAAAAGCCGTCGCAGGTGGCGCAAGCGGAAACGCCTTTGCCGCGATAGCGGGTTTCGGATTCAAGACCTAAATATTTCGCGGAAGCGCCCGTCGCGATGATGAGCGCGTCGCACGTAAAGGTCGAACCCATGTCGGTCACAAGGCGAATCGGTTTTTCATCAAGATGCACTTCGCCCACGACATCAAATTCAATCATCGCACCGAACCGTTCCGCGTGCTTCATAAAGCGCTCCATCAATGCCGGTCCCGTTAACCCGGGTTCGGAAGCGGGCCAATTTTCGATTTCGGTCGTGGTCATAAGCTGCCCGCCTTGCTCCATTCCGGTGATGATAAGGGGCTTTAAATTCGCGCGAGCGGCATAAACGGCGGCGGTGTAGCCGGCAGGCCCCGTGCCGATGATAATCAAGCGATGGTGTTGGGTTGACATAACTATTTCCCGTAAAAACGAATCATTTGAGTGCCTGAATTGTACTCAAATCGCGCGCGTTATTAGCTTCTTATTCGCAAATCCGTAGCGAATTTTAGAATTATGCTATATCATTAGTAAACCATTAAAAATTAAATGAAATAGCAATGGTCAATCTGCAAATAAGAGTCGATGATACCTTGCGCGACGACGCTCAAAAAGTCGCCGAAAGCATGGGTATGGATTTAACGACTGCCGTTCGGGTGTTTTTGCGCCAGCTTGTCAACGAAAACGGAATGCCGTTTCGTCCTGTCGCCAAAGGCCCCGCGACTCGAGGCGGGGAGGCGGCTAAATGAGAATCCCCGCGCTAAATCGTCAAAAAGTGGTCGCGAGATCTCCGATGCCCGAAATCGTTCCGATTCCGGTTTCAAGCACCTATATCAACGGCGAAAGCGAACCGATTCCAGAAACGAAAAAGGAAAGCCGCGTCGCGTGCGTGATTTTCGGGTTGGTGCTTTTCGCTATCGCGCTTTTATTAGCGGCTTCGCTCATTTCTTTTGACCCGAGAGATCCGTCTTTTACGTTTTCGAGTTCGTTGCCCGCAAGAAACTGGCTCGGTATCCCCGGCGCATACGCAAGCGACGTGAGCCTCTTTTTGTTCGGTTTTTCGTCTTATTTCATCGTTCTTGCGCTGTTGGCGTCTGGCGTCTCTTTGATGCGAGGCAAAACAACTTTTTGGCATAAAGTCGGACGCACCTTGGCTCTTCTTATGTTGCTTGCTTTCACGGGCGCGCTCGAGCACTTACGTTTTGCTTTTGTCGCTGACATGTTGCCAGGCGAAGCGGGCGGCGCTCTCGGGCAATTTACGGCTTCCAATTTGGTGCTCTGGACGGCTCGCGCGGAAGCGATTGTGATCGCGTTTATCGGTAGCCTTGTGATGCTTCGCCTAACACTAGGCTTTTCCTTTTTAAAGCTTTTTGAAGTTGTGGGTCACGCGATTGAGGCGTTTTTCGGGATCTTCTTTAGGCGCCGCGATAAAGCGTTTTATCGGCTCCCCCCGCCGACACCGGCGCCTCCTTCTGAAATTGAGGTAATCGAATCGACGCCGACTGAATCCGCGCCCTCGCCCGAATCCCGCGTGACGCCGATTGTGGTGAAACCCAAAGAAAAATTACCCTCCAAAAACCCCATCGAACAGATTGTGCAAACGCCCGACATGTTCGAGAAAACCTATCAGTTGCCTGACATTCACTGGTTAGATAAGCCTGTGAGTAACGGGCCGTCGATCGATCGCGCGTCGCTCGAGATCATGAGTACGCTTATCGAAAATAAGCTCGCGACGTTCGGCGTGAAAGTGCGGGTCGTCAAAGTTCGTCCGGGTCCCGTGGTGACACTCTACGAAATTGAGCTTGCCGAAGGTCTCAAGTCTTCAGCCGTGACGAACCTCGGAAGCGACTTAGCTCGTGTGTTAAGCGTCGCGAGCGTCCGTATTCTCGATACGGTCGCGGGGACTTCGCACATGGGTATCGAAGCCCCCAACCCGAATCGGCAGATTGTGAAGTTGGTCGAAATTATCGATAGCGACCTTTATCGTCAAGAGCAGGGGTTACCGCTTTGCTTAGGTAAAAAGATTACGGGCGAACCGTTTGTCGTCGACCTTCGCAAGATGCCGCACTTACTCGTTGCCGGTACGACGGGTTCGGGCAAGTCGGTGGGCGTTAACGCCATGCTTTTAAGCTTGATTTATCGGTATACGCCGGATGCTTTGAAGTTCCTTTTGGTCGACCCCAAACAAGTCGAATTTAGTCTTTATGAAGACATTCCGCACTTGATTTGCCCGGTTGTGACCGACATGAAGAAAGCAAGCCGCGCGCTTCAGTGGTGTGTCAAAGAAATGGAGCGCCGCTATCGCATGGCTTCCATGATGAAGACGCGTAGCATCACCGAATATAACAAGCGCATCAGAGGCTATCTCTCGATCGGTAAAAAACGTGTCTCCGATATCTACCCCGATACGAAGTGGGATTACGACTTGGTCGAAGAACCCTTCATCATTGTGGTTGTCGACGAGCTCGCGGACCTTCTCATGATGGATAAGAAGGGCGGCGAGGATTCGCTCATCCGTTTAGCGCAAAAAGCGCGCGCCGCGTCCATCCACTTGATTCTCGCGACGCAACGTCCGTCGGCAGATATTATCTCGGGGCTTTTAAGAACGAACATTCCTTCGAGAATGGCGTTCCAGGTCGCGACTGCTTCGGATTCTCGCATCATCATGGACGCTTCGGGCGCCGAAAGCCTTCTCGGAATGGGTGACGCGCTCTTTAAGAGCGCTTCCGTCGGGATGCCCGAACGCGTACAAGCGCCCTTTGTCACGGACGGGGAATTAACGCGCATCACGGACGAACTGCGTAAGTTAGGGTCGCCTAACTATGTCGAAGGCATGCTCGAGGGCGACGATGAAGAGCCGTCAGCGGGCGGCGAAGGTGTGAACGGCGGTCAAATCGATCCGCTATTTGATCGCGCGACGCAAATCGTTTGCGAAGCGGGGAAGTGTTCGATCACGATGCTGCAAAGGCGCTTAGGGGTCGGTTATCCGCGAGCAGCCAATATCGTCGATCAGCTCGAAGCCCAAGGTGTCGTGAGCGCACCCGACGGCTCGGGCAGACGAACGGTTTTAGCGAGAATGGAGGAGTAGGGGCATGCGAAGAAAGAGACGAACGGGCATCTTTTACAAAGTGTTCTTATTTTTCGTGATGCTCATTTGGTGCGTGCCCGGGAACACGACGGGCGAAGAGCGCTTAGAGAATTTCTTAAAGCACTTACGCAACATGACGGGGCACTTTACGCAAACCGTGACCGTTAACGGTAAAGAAAGCGCCTCTCAGGCGGCTAGCGGTACCTTTGCTTTAAGCCGTCCGGGGAAATTTAAGTGGGAAATTCAAAAGCCTGACTATCAAAGTATCGTCAGTAACGGCGCGACCGTCTGGATCTATGATAAAGGGCTCGAGCAAGTGACGATTCAGCCCTTATCGAACAACACCCCGATCGGAATTTTGGGTGTCTTACTTGGCAACAACAATTTAAAAAAGGATTTCGAAATCCGCGAGTGTGTCTATAAGGGCTATGAAGCGGTCGAGCTCATTCCGAAAGGAGAAGCGGGCTTTACGCGCGCCGTCTTGGCTTTCGCGAACGACCTTATTCGTGAGGTGGTCATAAGTGACGCCTTCGGGCAAGAAAGTCGTTACGTATTTAGTTCGATTAACGCCAAAGCGACTTTTAAACAAAATACCTTCGAATTTAAACCGCCCGCGGGCGTCGATATCATCGAAAATCGCTAACTTTTGTCCTCAAAAAAAATCCCGTCACGCAAATCGTGACGGGTATTTTTTTGTGGCTCCCCGAGTTGGGCTCGAACCAACGACCCACGGATTAACAGTCCGTTGCTCTACCGACTGAGCTAAGGAACCAGCAATTCATTGCTGAACGTGAATATTAATATATTGAAATCACGCGTCAGTGTCAATAGGTCCATTACATTTTATCTGCATTTTTTTAATTTTTTGTGTTATACTGTATATATGACCAAAGCCGAAATACGTAATCAAATCAAAGAGACTCTGAACTCGCCAGCTGTAAAAGACATCCTGCCTTCGCAGTCAGAAAAAATCTGCCAGACAATTCTTGAATCAAAAAGATATTTCTCCTGCACTACTCTTCTTGCCTACATGCCTCTGGAAGATGAAGTTGATATCAGACCTGTAATAAATGACGCTCTCAGTAAAGGCAAAAAAGTTTATTTACCCCGCATTTTCCCGGATACTTACAATATGGAGTTTTATCTCTACAAAGCAGGCGATCAGACTGTAAGCGGCAGCTTTGGAATTTTAGAACCCTCCGAAAACGAAGCACAGAGTTTTAAGAAATTTCTTGAAAAAATGTCTATCAACGAATATTCTCCAGCTGCACATTCTTCTCTGTTTGTTGAAATTGATGAACCCGTACAGGGAATAGAACATATTCTGGTTCTTTGTCCTGGCCGCGCCTTTACAAAAGACGGAAGACGGCTTGGTCGTGGAAAAGGCTTTTATGATACGTATCTTTCACACCTGCCTCAGATTTTTGACATAAAAAAATCCGGTGTGTGTTTCAGCGAGCAGCTGCTCCCTGAACTTCCCACAACACCGGATGATATTATGATGGATAATGTATTTAGTAGTAATGTTTAATAGTAAATCCTAGAAAACTGCTCCATGTTTTCGCAGTTTTCTTTAACGGATTTGCTATTGTATTATTTCTGAAGAATAAACTCTACACGTCTGTTCTTCCAGTTGTTATCCTTATCCTTTGGATTAACTACAGGCTTTGTACCACCCATACCCTCTGTAGAAAGGGCTGATGCACTTACACCTCGTTTTGTGAGATAAACCTTAATTGCGTCTGCACGTTCCTTAGAAAGTGGCATAGAAGCACGTCCCCATTCCTGAGGATTATCTACAGTCTCTTCGTTAGGATTGTCTGTAATCTTGTTTGCATGTCCAACGATTGTAACCTTGTAATCCTTAAACTTCTTAAGAATGTCTGCAATACGGTTCAAAACCTTAATATTGTTTTCTACCTTTGCAGCATCAAGCTTAGCATTTGCAGTCTGGAAGTTTGCAGCATCAGACTCAAAGATGATAGAAGGAACTGCCATCTTCAAAAGGTTACCGTCACGAATAACCAGAACATCAACAGGAATTACACCATTAACAGTAGAAGTCATTCCAAGAGAATCTGTTACTGTAAATACATAAGGATAATCCATAGCAGACTGAAC
>DNBE01000135.1 GCA_003543795.1 Sutterella sp. | reverse complement strand
TCGGACGTCTTTTTACGAAAAAGCGTCCGTCCTAAAGCCATCGCGAACTTCTTCAAACTAAGGTATTTTCGATACTTCGGGCGCTCCTCGAAGAAAACCTTTTTAGCAACTTCTTTTTGGCTTCTCCATAATTACGGGCGAAAGCATTTTTAATCGGACTTCGACGCCCCTGACCTCGCGTCGGAGCCTTCCTAAAAACAAAAAGGACTTCCTTCATGTCTGAAACCATCTTGCAGTCGATTCCCGTCGGCCAGAAAGTCGGCATTGCCTTCTCGGGCGGCCTTGATACTTCCACGGCTATTCTTTGGATGCGCAAAAAAGGCGCCGTTCCCTATGCCTATACCGCAAACCTCGGTCAGCCCGATGAGGCGGACTATGACGCCATCCCGAAAAAGGCCATGCGTTACGGCGCGGAACTCGCCCGTTTAATCGACTGCCGCGAGCAGCTTGTCAACGAAGGCCTTGCCGCGATCGCTTCGGGTGCGTTTCACATTTCGACGGGCGGCCTCCCCTACTTCAATACGACACCTCTCGGGCGCGCGATTACGGGCACGATGCTCGTTGCCGCCATGCGTGACGACGGCGTCAACATCTGGGGCGACGGGTCGACTTATAAAGGTAACGACATCGAGCGCTTTTATCGCTACGGGTTACTCGTTAACCCCGCGCTCAAAATCTATAAACCGTGGTTAGATACGACCTTTATCCGCGAACTCGGCGGTCGCGCCGAGATGAGCGCCTTTTTAAACGCCGAAGGGTTCGAGTACAAAATGAAAGCCGAAAAGGCTTACTCGACGGACTCCAATATGCTCGGCGCCACCCACGAAGCTAAAGACCTCGAACAGCTTTCGACCTCAATGAAGATCGTCAAGCCCATTATGGGCGTGGCTTTCTGGGACGAAACCGTTGAAATCAAGCCCGAAGTCGTCACCGTCGAATTCCGTGAAGGCAAACCCGTCGCGTTAAACGGCATTACGTTTACGAACATGGTTTCCTTGATGGAAGAAGCCAATCGAATCGGCGGTCGTCACGGCCTAGGCATGTGCGATCAGATTGAAAACCGCATCATCGAAGCTAAGAGCCGCGGTATTTACGAAGCCCCGGGTATGGCGCTTCTTTTCATCGCCTACGAACGCCTTGTGACCGGCATCCATAACGAAGATACAATCGAGCAATACCGCATCAACGGCACGAAGCTCGGACGGCTTTTGTATCAAGGTCGTTGGTTTGATTCGCAAGCGATTATGCTTCGTGAAGCCGCGCAAAGATGGGTCGCCGCTCCCATTACCGGGATGGTGACACTTGAGTTGCGTCGCGGCAACGACTACACGATTCTCGATACCGTTTCGCCCAACCTCACCTACGAACCCGAACGTCTGACGATGGAAAAAGGCGATTCGATGTTCTCCGCCGTCGACCGTATCGGGCAATTAACGATGCGTAACCTCGATATCACGGACTCTCGCGCGAAGTTACAGTGCTACCTCAATACGGGGTTATTGGGCGGGTCCGATAGCTCGATTACGCAGATGCTCTCAAATGACACTAAAGAAAAGTAAAAACGTTGTTTCATAAAAAAAGGCGCGTCACGCGCCTTTTTTTGTTACCTATGAAAAGTTTAGCCCTTCATCCACACGAGGATGTCGTCGGTAGACATGACGTTTGCGTAGATAAAGTTAATAATCGTCAATTCGGCTTCGTGAAGTTCCTCGGTTGCGGCGGCGCACCCGTCTTCTGCGACAAGGACGTAAAAACTTTCGTCAGACAAGCTTCTGACGGTCGAAGCGACGCACTGATCGGTAAAGACACCCGCGCAGACGACCGTCTTGATGCCGAGGTTATTCAGAAGCAACCGCAAATTCGTTCCCGTTAGCGCGCTATCGGTTGTTTTAATCACAGTGATTTCGTCGCCGACAGGCGCGATCGCGTCGACAATTTGCGAACATTTTTCATTCATCGGTAAAAGCGCGGAATTCCAACCCGGCATTTTCTGCGAGAGGCTTCTTTCGCGACCGTCCTTGGTTCTGGCCGCGATTCTCGCGAAGAGCACTTCCATCGATTTTTCTCGAAACGCTTTTTGAAGTCTCGCGATATTGGGAATCACTTTTTCGCGCATCCGCGCGTAAAAAGGTTTCCAGGCTTCGTACTCTTCGGTCGCGGCGATATCCGCGCTATCGGGAGCGGCGTCCGGCAAATACGCGTTTTGCACGTCGATCACTAAAAAAGCCGTGGTTTTCGAATCGAAAGCCGGAAGATAAGGCTTATCGGCTTTCCGATAATAAAAGGACTTAAAGCTGCCGTTACCGAGCATAAAGCACTCCTTCATTGATTCAAAATTTGAGAATTAAGGCAAGGATACGAAAGGCTCGGAATTTTTGTCAAGGCAAAACGAATTTCATAAAATTCATTCGTTTTTAAAATGAAAGGCTTTTTATGGAATTTCTAGGCCAATTAATTATTTACATCATCATGGCGTGTGCCCTCCTCGGTTGTTGGGGCGCCATACGCGATGAAAACTCGGGTATCGGCAAGGAATTCATGACGGCCTTTCATCAGTTAGGCATTATCTTCATTCCCTTTGCCGGAATGCTCGCCTCGATGCCCTACATCCAAAAGTTCGTCATGTGGTTATGCGGCGGGCTTTTTGAAGCGATCGGCGCCGATATCGCGGTCGCGGGCGCGCTCATTATGGCGCCCGACATGGGCGGCTATCAGATTACGAAAGAACTTGCCTCAAGTCCCGAAACATGGGTGCTCGCACTCTTTGTGAGTTATTGCACGGGGCCGATTATCAGTTACTCGATTCCGCTCGGATTTTCGCTTATCGATAAGCGCGACAGAAAATACTTCGGGCTCGGCATTATGGCGGGTATTTTGAGTATCCCCTTTGCCGTGATTTCGATGCTCGCCCTTTTGAAATGGACGGATACGCCCGTTCGCGGCATCATCAGTAACATTTCGCCCTCTGACATCCATCTCGCTTACTCTTGGGCGCAGATTTGGATCAATATGGTGCCGATTGTTATCTTTTGCATCGTACTCGCCTTCCTTTTGCGCTTTTTCATGAACGCGATGGTCAAAGGCTTTTTAGTTTTCGGTCGAGCCCTTGAAATCACGATTAAGGTCATTCTCGTCATTTCGATTGTCGAATATTTCACAGGTGTTTTTTCGACCTTAATCCCCTCTTGGGCTTTTCAACCGATTATCGCGGACGCTAAAGATCAATTCAGAGCGCTCGAAAATGCGGGGTATCTCGCCCTTATGCTTTCTGGCGCCTACCCGATGATTTATCTCATTGATAAATACTTCGGGCGCGCTTTACGGAATTTGGGCGGCAAGTGCGGCTTTACAACCGAAGGCAGTATCGGTTTATTCGCGACTTGCGCCGAGCAAATCGCGATGTTCGGTATCGTGCGCAAGATGCCTCCCGCGGACAAAGTCAAAGTCATCGCTTTTTCCGTTTGCGCTTCCTGGCTTTTCGGGGCGCACATTTCGATTACGGCGAATTTTCAGCCGAATCTGCTCGCGATTTTGCTCGCGGGAAAAGTCGTGGGCGGCATCGTCGCCGTTATCTTCAGTCTGTGGTTAGCCGTTCCGATGGCCAAAAAACTCGAAGCGATGGATCGGAAAACGGGTGTTATCGGCGAAAACGAATATCGCTAACGGGAGCGCTTCTAGCGCTCCATATAAACGAGATAGAGAACGGAAAAACAGATGAGCGCGATGCCCGAGATACTCATAAGTGTCGCGGGTTCACCCAAAAGAAAGATACCGAGGCACGCCGCGCAAACGGGTTCGACCATGTTGACGGTCGAACACGTCACGGGCGGCGCGTAGCGAACGCCTACCATAAATAGCGGGAAAGCGATCCCGCAAGTAATGACGCCGAGTCCTAAGCAAACAACGGCGCCTGACGGCGTAAAGACCCAGGCCACGGGGTCGATCCAAAGAAAAGGCGCGAGGATAATCGCCATCGAACCTACGATGATAAGTATTGTCGTTTCGGGTTCTAATTTACCTACGAATTGCGCGCAGCCCACGATATAAAACGCTTCGCAAAAGCCCGCTAAGACGGGCAGCAACAAATAAATCGGTTCTTCGATATCGAGTTCGGTTAGGTTTAGCATCACGACGCCGATGACGGCAATGACAGTTGAGATGTACCAAGCTTTGCTCGGTTTTTTCTTAAAAATCGCCCACGCGATAATGGCCGTCCAAAAGGGCGTCACGCCCATCGCGACGACGGTGCCGACAGCGACGCCGACGACTTTGACCGACCCGAAGAAAAGTAATTGATAGCCGATCGACCCCACAATACAAACCAATAGCCACGTAAAAGGTAAGTTTCGATAGCTTCTGGGCATTTTACCCGTCGCAAGGCACCAGATGAGTAGGCAGATAAAGCCGATAATCATCCGCATCTCGGTGATGACGTAGGTCGTCGACTCATCGGGCGCGAACGTTCTAAGCGTTCCCGTCAAGCTAAAGAAAACGCTCGCGAGAAAGACATAAAAGCACCCTTTGACCGTAGCCGACATCACTTTTCCTTGAGCACGAGATATAGCACGCCCGCGCACACCAAAACGATACCTGTAATCACGAGAAGCGTCGCGTCTTCGTTCAATAAAAAGATTCCTAAAGAAGCCGCGCAGACAGGCTCGATCATGTTAATCGTCGCGACAACGGGCGGTCTTAAATATCGCGCGCCCGCCATAAAGACGGGGAAACCGAAGCCGCACGTTAAAACGCCGAGCGCTAAGCACACCGTGAGCCCAGAGGGCGTCGCGATCCAAGCGACCGGAAAGATGAAAAAGACCGGAGACAAAACAATCGAGATACAGGTCACGATGAGTAAAACGGCCGTTTCAGGCTCGAGCTTTCTCATCAGATGCGAGCATCCTTCGATATAAAACGAGCTAAAGAGGCCCGCTAAAACCGGTAGCGTCAGAAAAATCGGATTTTCGATATCGATTTCGCTTAAATTAAGGCAAATAACGCCCGCAATCGATAGTCCCGTCGCGATATACCAAGCCGAAGAAGGCTTAATGCCTTTAAAGACAAAGGCGATGACTGCCGACCAACAAGGTGTTACCCCCATCGCGACGACGGTACCGACCGCGACACCCACAAAAAGCATGGAAGAAAAGAAACAGAATTGATAGCCGATCGATCCCACGACGCAAAGCGCGACGAATCGCCAAGGGATATTGTCAAAGCGCTTCGGTAATTTTTGCGTAACGGCGCACCAGGCGAACATACATACAAAGCCGATTAAAACGCGCATTTCGGTAATGACGAAAGTGCTCGCTTCTTCGGGCGCGAATACCCGAAGCGTCCCCGTTATGGAAAATAATAACGAGGCGATAATGATTAAAACGGAACCCTTGATAATCGGCGACATCATTACAGTTTCTGAATCTTTCCTTTAGGCGACCACGGAATTGTATGCTTTTTACCTAAAAAGTTTTATGCCTCCCCGCAAACGCAAAAACGCCCGAAAGGCTAGGCCTTCGGGCGAATTTTGCTTTAAGGAGGCAATTATGTGGATTACATCATCGGCATGCCGTCCATGCCGCCCATGGCGGGAGGAACGGGCTTATCTTCTTGAGGAAGCTCACCGATCATGCATTCGGAAGTCAGAATCAGACTCGCGACGGAAGCGGCGTTTTGCAAAGCCGTACGCGTCACCTTCGTCGGATCGAGAACACCCATCTCGACCATGTCGCCGTATTCACCGGTTTGGGCGTTATAACCGTAAGCGCCTTCGCCGTTGGCAACGGCGTTGACGACTACGCTCGGTTCGACACCCGCGTTCATCACGATTTGACGCATCGGTTCTTCCATCGCGCGAAGCACGATCTTGATACCGGCGTTTTGTTCGTCGTTATCGCCCACCAACCCGCAGATGGCGCGTTGGGCGCGGATTAAGGCGACACCGCCGCCCGCGACGACACCTTCTTCAACCGCGGCGCGCGTGGCGTGCAACGCGTCATCGACACGAGCTTTCTTTTCTTTCATTTCGACTTCGGTCGCGGCGCCGACTTTGATTAAAGCCACGCCGCCCGCGAGCTTCGCGACGCGTTCTTGGAGTTTTTCGCGATCGTAGTCGCTCGTCACGGTTTCGATTTGCGTGCGAATATTCTTCACGCGCGCTTCAATCGCTTCGGAAGAACCCGCGCCGTTAATGATCGTGGTGTTTTCTTTATTGATTTCGATCTTCTTGGCTTGGCCGAGTTGGTCAAGGGTCGTTTTCTCGAGCGTTAAACCGAGGTCCTTCGTAATGAGGGTACCGCCCGTCAAGATGGCGATATCTTCAAGGGTGGCTTTACGGCGATCGCCGAAGCCGGGGGCCTTGACGGCGCAAACCTTGAGGATTCCGCGCAAGCTATTGACGACGAGCGTCGCGAGCGCTTCGCCTTCGATATCTTCAGCGATAATCAAAAGCGGACGAGAGGTCTTCGCGACCTGTTCGAGAACGGGCAAAAGATCACGAATGTTGCTGATCTTCTGGTCGTAGACGAGCACGAACGGATTTTCGAGAACGGCCACCTGCTTATCGGGGTTCGTGATGAAGTAAGGAGACAAGTAGCCGCGGTCGAACTGCATGCCTTCGACGACATCCAATTCGTTCTTCAAAGACTTCCCGTCTTCGACCGTGATCACGCCTTCTTTACCGACTTTTTCCATCGCCTGCGCGATGATGTCGCCGATTTCGGTATCGGAGTTAGCGGAAATGGATCCGACTTGCGCGATTTCTTTGGAAGAAGAAACCGGGCGGCTGATCGACTTCAATTCGTCAATCGCGGCGGCAACGGCTTTATCGATACCGCGCTTTAAATCCATGGGGTTCATCCCGGCGGCCACGAACTTCATGCCTTCGGCAACAATCGCTTGAGCAAGCACCGTCGCGGTCGTCGTACCGTCGCCCGCGTTATCGTTCGTTTTGCTCGCGACTTCGCGAACCATCTGAGCGCCCATGTTTTCGAACTTATCTTTGAGTTCGACTTCGCGGGCAACCGTCACGCCGTCCTTGGTGACGATCGGCGCGCCGAAACTTCTGTCGAGCACGACGTTACGACCCTTCGGGCCGAGGGTCACTTTGACGGCATTAGCCAAAATGTTGATGCCGCGAACCATACGCACGCGGGCGTCATCACCGAATAAAACCTGTTTAGCCATAGTAGCAATTCACCTTTAAGTAATGAGTACGAAATCGCGTTATTCCAAAACGCCCATAATGTCTTCTTCGCGCATCACGAGATATTCCACGCCGTCGACTTTGACGGTCTGACCAGAATATTTGCCGAAAAGCACGCGGTCGCCGACCTTAACGTCCATCGGTAACAATTTGCCCGCGTCGTCGCGTTTACCCGGACCGACGGCAAGAACTTCACCCTGATCGGGCTTTTCACCGGCATTATCCGGAATAACGATTCCCGAAGACGTCACGTGTTCGGTATCGAGACGCTTAACGATGACTCGGTCATGAAGCGGACGAATTTGCATTTTATGAATCTCCTTGATTTCAATAATTAAACTGTTAAAAACCGCTGCCCGTGAAGGGGTAAAATGACCCGTTATCGTGTCGGCGGTTTTCGTTTCTGTATATTTAAATGGTGTCGTTATTTTCTTTTTCAAGGGGCAAGCGCAAAAACATGCAAAAATTTTTCACGCGCGGCGCTTGGGTTTTCTTTTTCGCGCTTTTCGCGCAAAGCGCGGTTGCCTCTTTACCTGAATCGGTAACGAACGTCCTCACTCAAAAAGGGCTTGACGCTTCGCGTTTAGCCGTCCTTGTGAAAGACGGAGACCGAGTCGTTTTTGCGTCTAACGAAACCCGCCCGATGCGTATCGCGTCGACCGCCAAAATCGTCACGACACTTGCCGCGCTCGATATCTTAAGCCCCGCCTATACCTGGAAGACCGCTTTTTATACGGCTTCGGGTACGCAGACTCGGTCGAGTACGCTCACAAACTTATATATCAAGGGCGGGCTTGATCCGCATTACGTTTACGAGGACCTGGTTAAAGACGTTTTGCGCTTAAAGTCGATGGGGGTCACCAAAATCTCGGGCCAAATCGTCATCGACCGAGCAAAGCACGCCAAAGAATCTGCGCCGAGTAACTCCACGCGCTCATATAACCTCACGGCTGACGCCGCCCTTTTTAATTTCAATTCCGTGGTTTTGCGCATTTCGCCGAGGCCCGATAAATCGAGCGCGTTGATCGCGCCTGAAATCGCGCTCGAAGGCTTTTCGGCGCCCAAAAGCGTGCCGATGCGGCAGGGCTTTTGCCCGGCCTGGCGCCAAACGCTTAAATCCGATTTTTCGAACCCGCTGCGACCGATTTTCCGAGGGTTTTTCCCGTCAAGCTGTAGCGAACGGGTGCTGACCTACGCGGTTACGCAAGAAAACGCTTTATGGAGCGCAGGCATTCGTGCCGTTTTAAAAGACTTCGGCATTCGTTTTTCAGGCAAAGTGGTGTCTGGTACCGTCCCGAAAAACGCTCGATTCCTTTTTACCCACGAAGGGTTTGATGTCGCGCATATGGTGCGTCTGACAAATAAATTTAGTAACAACATGCTCGCGCGCCACCTTTTTTTAACGATAGGTGCGCCTGAAGAAAATGTTCCCGCGACTTACGCGAAAAGCCGCGCGAAGCTTCAAGCCTGGCTGATGCAAAAAGGTATTCGCGAGCCCATCGTGATTGAAAACGGCTCGGGCCTATCCGATAAGACGCGCGCGACGCCCGAAGCGATGAGTCGCGTTTTGGAATTGGGTCTTAATTCGCCCTTTTCTTACGAATGGATTTCGTCCTTTCCGATCGCGGGCGTCGACGGCACGATGAAGTCTCGACCGGTTGCAGGCGGTACTGCCCATATCAAGACCGGACAACTCGATGACGTACGGTCGATCGCGGGTGTCGTTCAAACGCAAAGCGGCAAAACACTCACGGTTTTTGCCGCTTATAACGGCCCGAAAGCGGCCGAAGCCGTCGCGGCGCTTGATGCGCTTTTAGCGGCTTGCGCGAGGTATTAACCTCGCTCATTTGATTTAAATCAAACAATTATATTGTCGCCAATTAGGGGTTATATCCCAATTTTCGATACGAATTCGATACCTTTCGTCTCCAAAGTCGAGTCGAAAATTTGTCGATAGTATTCAAAACAATAGCAAAAAAACCTCTCAAATGATTCGTTATCCATATGATTTATAAGAGTTTTTAATTTGCCGACAAAACCTCTTTCTCTGTCGACTTCGGACGCTTCTTTTAGGGGTCCGAAAGCCTTGCGAGCGGCGATTCTCCTCGT
>DNBE01000015.1 GCA_003543795.1 Sutterella sp. | reverse complement strand
CGCCGCAACCCTTCGTGAAGAAAAACTTCTTTGCGCAAGCGTAACCGTCTTTTTTCATGGGAATCCGTTTAAAGACTACATCCCGTGTCGAGTCACGAAATCGATGAGTCTCCCCTATCCCGCTAACGACTTGCCACTTATCATGCAAAGTGTGGCTTGGCTTTTAAGGGAAAGTTTCGTGCCGGGCGCCTCATATAAAAAAGCAGGGGTTCTTCTTTCTGACTTGGTACCTGAAGACGCGCAAAGTTTTCTTTTGAGCCGAAAAGAGCATCAAAACGCGGTGCTCAGCGCGACAATCGATGCCCTTTGTCGACGCTACGGCGACGATGCCGTGACCGTCGCGAGTACGCTCGCTTCCGAGCGTTCCGGGTGGCGCATGAGGCGTGAATTTTTAAGCCCTGCTTTCACGACGAAAATAAGCGATGTACTTTGCTGTTAGAGTGTATTTTGGCTAAAATGGATTAAGTGTTAACCCTTATTGCACAGGATGCGTTATGCCCGCGAAGAAAAAGTCCGAAAAGGTTGCTACGGAAGCCAAAGAAAAGCTTCGTACCAAACCCGCTACCAGCGCCGAAAAGTCCGTGACGTCGGCCAAGAAAGCAACCGCTCCGAAACGTAAACCCGCGCCTTCCAAAGCGAAAGCGGCAACGGCTAAAAAAGTCGAAGCCGACCGCAAAGTCGTAAAAGAGGCGAAGGTTCTCGATCGTTATGCGGAAAAAGTGAAAAAAGTTGAAGACGATCATAAAGAGCCGTTGCCGCTTGACGAAAACGGCGACGAGCAAATCAATTTCACCGACGTGACGATGAAGCGCAAAGCGGAGATGCCTGATTTCTTGCACCCGCTTTTAGAGAAGACGAAGTTTTACATGCACCGTCGCGTGCCCGTTTTGATTGGTGCCGCAATCGCGATTGTCATCGTGATTTTTATCGTGGCATTCGCAAGCGTCAATCACGAATATGACGGCGTGAGAATTAATGATGTTTTCGTTCAAAACGAAGTCATCGACGCCTACTTTAAAGACGCCGTCAAAGAGGGCTACCCCAATACACCCGAAGCTCGAGAAAAGATTCGTACGCTTGTCTTAGAAGAAGCGTTTTTAGCTTCCGAAGCTTCAAAGTTAAGCATCACGAATAAGCCCGATGTGCAGCGCCGTATCGATTCCGCGCGCGCCCGTGTGCTAATTGCCGCGATGGTCGAAGACTATGCCGCGAAGCACCCTGCGACCGACGAAGAACTGCGCAAAGCTTACGAAGCCAATAAAGCGCTTTACGGCACGCAAGAATATAAGATTCGCCACATCGCGGTCGATTCCGAAGCGGATGCTAAAGCTGTAATCGACCGGTTAAATCGCAAAGAAAGTTTCGCGAAACTTGTGGCCGAATTATCAATCGATCGCGATCGCGCGGTGGGCGGCGTTCAAGTCGTTCGCCCGGGCATGGGTGAAGAAGCTTTCGTGAAAGCCGTCACGGCGTTAAAGGTCGGCGAATATACGAAGGTACCTGTAAAGTCCTCGAAAGCTTGGCAAATCGTATTACTCGAATCGGTGAACGCCGTTCCGGCCTATCCGTCTTTTGAGTCTCAAAAAGAGGCGCTTGCCAAATACATCGCGCTACAAAAAGCGCGCGCGTATTTCCATAACCTCGCGGATAACGCCAAAATTGAAGAAGTTCGTTAAGCTTTAACCGACTTCTACGCGAAAACCGACTTCCTTTTTGTGAAGTCGGTTTTTGTATGGGTTAACAATTTTTCTTAGTTTTTCTCGTGCCCGAAATCGTCAGGCAAGGGCAAAATTCCGATGCCCTCCTCAATCAGCGCCTTGACTTCGGTAGGCGTACATTTCCCGTGGATGGTGCGCTCGGGCGCGCGTCCTTCGTGGATCGCTCGCGCTTCGCGCGCGAAGTCGTCTCCGACGTAAACGCTATTTTTGACGAGGTTACTAGCCATCTGGTAGAGCTTACGACGAACTTCGCCTTCAAGGCTTTCTTCTGTTTTAGCGCTTTTGACGTAAGGCGCGCTAGGGAGTCTTTTGACAGATGTCGAGCCGCATTTTGGGCAACTCACGAGCCCAGCTTTCAATTGCATCTCAAGACTTTCCGAACTATCGAAAAGACCTTCGAAGACATGACCGAACTCGCACTCGCAATCAAAGACGACCATAGGTGTTTCTCAAGCGCATTTGCTCAAAAAAGAGGACGGCCGCGGCTGCCGACACATTTAAAGACTCCACATCTCGCGTAATCGGGATATAAAGCTTTTGCTCGGAAACGGCTAAAGCCGCGTCAGAAACGCCGTTTCCTTCGTTACCCAAAATAAGAACGGTAGCGCCCTTTGCCCAATTACCGTTCTCATAAATACTCGTTCCGCCTTTAGCTTCGGCAGCGAGAATTTTCGCGGCAAAAAGGGGCTTTAATTCCGTGGCTTTCACATTTTCGAAGATTTTCATCCCGAAATGCGCGCCCATCGCGCTACGAAGCACTTTGGGAGAAAAAAGGTCGACCGTTGACGTGCTTGCCGCCACGAACCGAATGCCAGAAGCTAACGCGCTTCTTAAAATCGTCCCCGCGTTCCCCGCGTCTTGAAGGCCGTCCAAGTAAACCGCGTCAACGGGCGCGGTGGGTTTGATAGCGACTTCGCGCTTAACCTCAAAAATGATTTCGGAACCCTTTTCTAGGCCGCTCACAGATTCAAATGCCGAAGCCTTCATAATCCAGGTGGGCGCGTTAAAGGCTTTCACAAGATTCGCGACTTCGTGCGAGAGATCTCCTTGGCGCACATAAATCGCAAGGGGCTTTAAACCTGCCTCACGCATCGCGAGTCCCAAATGCGCGCCTTCGGCTAAAAAGACACCCTCGTCTCTTCTTGCGCGAGACGAAGTCATCAATTTTTTTAAGCGTTTAAGGCGAGGGTTCGCGGCGCTTTCAATCACTAAAGAGGTCATCGGTTTTTTCCGCAAAAAAGTCGCTTACCGGATAAAACGTTTTGCGATGTACGGGTGTGGGACCAAAGTTTCTGAGGGCTTCCAAGTGCCGCTCGGTACCGTACCCTTTATGTTCTGCAAAGCCGTAAGCCGGATATTGCTTTTCATATTCTACAAAAACGCGGTCGTGAGCTTCTTTGGCTAAAACGGAAGCGGCAGAAATCGCAGGTACCGTCGCATCTCCCTTGATAACGGCGCGAGAGGCGTACCGCCAAGACGGCAGGCGATTACCGTCAACCAACACAAATTCAGGCGTGGTTTTTAAGCCCTCGACCGCGCGTGTCATCGCAAGAAGTGTCGCTTTCAAAATATTAAAGCGGTCGATTTCTTCGACACTTGCGCTTGCGACGCACCAGGTAAGCGCCTTTTCTTTAATCTCAAGTTCGAGCGCGGCGCGCGCTTTAGGCGTCAATTTTTTGGAGTCGGCTAGGCCCGCAATGGGGCGTGTTTCATCCAAAATCACCGCGGCCGCGAAAACA
>DNBE01000068.1 GCA_003543795.1 Sutterella sp. | reverse complement strand
AACCCAAGAAGCCGCTAACGCGGGGTTAGAGGCCTTGCACGACTGGATGCGGGAAATCGGCGTTGATTTGACCCTTACCGACTTGGGCGTCAAAGAAGAGATGCTCGAGAAAATCGCGGACGGCGTCTTTATTTTGAAAGGCGGCTACAAGGTTTTAACTCGCGAAGAAGTGATTGCCATCCTTCGCGCGAGCCTTTAAGGCGTATTTTCGGGGTCGACTAAAAAACTCTTCGCGCGAGTTAAAAACCGCGTTTTCGTCATCGCGGGCAGACTCGCGCGAACGATTTTCCCGTAACCCTTCTTAGCGATACGGTTATCCCCGATGACGACGACCCCGTAATCATCTTCACTTCGAATAAGTCGCCCGACCCCCTGCCTTAAGGTCATAATCATGACGGGCAATTGATAGTCCATGAAAGGACTTCTATTTTGTTCTTTTAAAAACGCTTCACGCGCGCGATCAACGGGCGTATCAAAGGGCTTAAAGGGAAGCTTGTCGATGACAACCAAGCGTAAGTTTTCCCCTTTCATATCAACGCCTTCCCAAAAGCTCATCGACCCGATTAAAACGGCGCCGTCCATTTCTTTAAAGCGTTCAAGTAACTGCGCCTTCCCCGTCGTTCCTTGTAAACAGATGACATCCGGATTTTCGAGCATCACTTCAAGATAGGTCGCTAGTGCGTTCATCTTCTCATAGCTCGTGCAAAGGATGAAGGTTTTGCCGGGATTGGCTTTCAAAAGCGGCAAAATCGATTTCCCGAGTGTTTGAGCGAATCGCTCGTCGTTTGTATCGGCTAAGTCTTCGGGTAGATATAAAAAGGCTTGATTCTCAAAATCAAAGGGAGAGGCCCAGGTGTGGGTTTCAGCAATATCTTCAAGACCCAATTCGTGCAAGAAAAAGTCGAAATTCGGCTCCCCGTCTTCGCCTTTAACGGAAAGCGTCGCGCTCGTGAAAATCCAGGCCGAGTTTGACGTGGCTCTCGCAAGCTTAAAGTGCTCCCGCACGGAGACGGGCGTAAGATTTAAAATCGCGTTTTTTTCGGTAATACGAGCCCAAAGAACTTCGGGCGCTTTCCCCTTTTCAGGCTTGTGTCCTGCGTCTTTAAGTCTAAGGACCCAAACCCGTAAAACACTAATGAGGTCGGCTGCGTTTTCTTTAGCTAATTCGAGTAACCCCGCTTCATCTTTATCACTTTCGACGTTTTCGAAAAAGTTCAGATAATCCGTAAAAGCTTTAACGACTTCACTTAAAAGATCGGCACCCGTCGTGTGAATATCTTCAATTTCTTTGAGCTCGATCTGAACGTCTTCGACAAAAGCGGTTTGAACACGCAAAAAGTCATGAAACGCCAAAAGCGCTTCGGAGACATTTTTCGCGTGCTTATCCCAAGCGCCTTCGGGAAAGAACGTTTTCCCCGTGCGACGGATATCGTCAGCGAATTCGGCAAGTTGCCTAACGGAAAAACTTTCCGAAAAGTAGTCCGAAGCGATATCGGATAATTTATGCGCTTCGTCAAAAACGAGGACTTCGCTTTCGGGTAAAAGCCCGGGTGCTCCCGATTTTTTAAGAACCAGGTCCGATAAATAGAGGTGGTGATTTACAATCACGATATCGGCTTCGGCGGCACGCTCTCGCGCCATGTTCACAAAGCATTTCTCGGCGTGGGGGCATTTTGCGCCCAAGCAATTGCGTTGCGTCGAAGTGACAAGCGGAATTAGAGGGTCGGTTTCGGGAAGGCCCGCGAGTTCGGATAAATCCCCCGTTTCGGTCGTTTTGGTAAAAGCGATGATTTCGCGAAGCTTTTCGCCCGAAGTCGCTTCGGGTAAACGGTCGGAAGACGCGGTTACGTCAAGGCGCAAGCGACAGACGTAATTGGCGCGCCCTTTAAGGACCGCAACGTCGATTTTGCGCGAAAGCGCCTTCGATAAAATCTTGACGTCCTTTTTAAAAAGCTGGTCTTGAAGGGTTTTACTCGCGGTCGTAATCGTGATTTGACGCTTTGAGATTAAAGCCGGAATCAAATATGCGAAGGTTTTCCCCGTCCCCGTTCCCGCTTCGACCGCGACGGTCGATTGATTGTCAATCGCGTCTTTGACGACTAAGGCAAAAGCGAGTTGCGAAGGGCGCGCTCGAAAACCTTTTAGCGTCTGAGACAAAACGCCGTCGGGAGCAAAGATTCCTTCGAGATTGTCCTGAAGCATCGCCATCCGCGTTCTCACTAATCATTAAGGCGCTTTTTTCTCAAGCGAAGCTTTTTCTGCCGAAATCAAGTCTTGCATTTCTTTTTCATGCTTCGTAAGCCGTTCTTGAACGTTTTCGACGTGTTTTGCGGACTTCGCGTTAAGTTTTTCTTCTCTCTCTTGGGCTTCTTTGAGGCGCTTTTCGTAAGCTGCCTCATTAGCTTTTTCTTCAGCCTTAAGTTTTGCGGCTTCAGTCTTAGCGCTTTGCTCTTTTTCGCTTCTTTGCGCGGCAGTTCCTGCTCGTAATTTAGCTTCGGCTTCGTTTTTGACCGAGCGCGCTAAAAAGCGTCTTGTTTTGACTTCTTTTTTGAGGTCATTTAAGCAACTATTGACAAAAATCTTTTTGTAGCAAACCTCGGTCTGCGTTTTTTCATAGCGATTGATTTCGGATAGCTCCGCTTTGGCGTCTTTGAGCGCGAGTTTCGCTTGGGCTTGCGTCGTGATGGGAACACCCTTCCAACGACTCGCGAAGTCTTTTGAAGCGCCGAGGGCGACCAAAGAGTAACTTAAAGCAATCAATAAACCAAGACGAAAGCTACGCATAATCGAAAAGAGTACAAAAATTGGATGGAAAGGGCTTACCAAGCTCGATTTTAAAGAAAAGCGTAGTTCTAAGCGTAACTTTTGATTTCAGACTTCTATAATTGCCTCAAATTCTCACAATTTATGGAGATACATTATGAAATCCATCGTTAAAGTCGCCGTCACCGGCGCTTGCGGCAATATCGGTTACGCTTTACTTTTCAGAATCGCCCGTGGCGACGTTTTCGGCTTTGATCAACCCGTCGAACTCCGTTTACTTGAACGCGAATCGCCTGAAAGCGCGAAAAAGATGCAGGGTCTTTTAATGGAATTAAATGACTGCGCTTTCCCGCTTTTATCTGGCATCGTTTGTTCGACCGACCCCAACGAATGCTTTAAAGACGTCGACGCCGCTTTCTTAGTAGGCGCTAAACCCCGCACCGAAGGCATGGACCGCGCGGATTTACTCAAAGATAACGGCAAAATCTTTACCGTTCAGGGCAAGGCCTTAAACGATAACGCCAAACCCGGCGTTCTCGTCATCGTCGTCGGTAACCCTTGCAACACCAATGCCTGGATTGCGATGCAAAGCGCGCCGAAATTGGCTCCCGAATGCTTCTCCGCGATGATGCGTTTAGATCAAAACCGTATGATTGCCCGCATCGCCGAGCGTGAAGCCGTGAGCTGCGACAAGGTGAAAAAAGCTTTCGTTTGGGGTAACCATAGCAATTCTCAGATCCCCGACATCACTTTCGTCGAAGTCGAAGGCAAGTCCGAATTTAAGATGGGCGAGGAGGAATACGCGAGCTTTAGAACGGCAGTCGCCACGCGCGGCGGCGCGATTATTAAAGCGCGCGGCGCTTCTTCTGCCGCTTCCGCGGCCAACGCCGCAATCGACCATATGCGTGATTGGTGGCAGGGTTCGGACGGTCGCATCGTGACGATGGCGGTGCCTTCTGACGGTAGCTACGGGATCGAAAAAGGGATCGTGTACGGTTTCCCCGTGATTTGCAAAGGTCGCGGTCAATATGAAATCGTCAAAAACCTCCCCGTTACGCCGGCAACGCTCGAACTCATGAAAGCTAGCGAAGCCGAACTCATCAAAGAACGCGAGGTCGTTAAAGAACTTTTGTGATTCGAGTTGTTTTCGATACGAACGTTTTACTCGATATCTTCTGGTTTAAGGACGCGCGCGTCGCAGAGATTGCGCGCGACTTAAACCGAAACATAAAGTGGGTCGTTTGTCATCAAACCGCTCGAGAATTCGAGGGCGTCTTAGCACGCCCTCTTTTTCTTGCCGAGGAAATGAAAGCGCACGACTTCGCGAGCCGTGCGCTTGAAGGTGCCGAGTATTTCGATCAGGAAATCGGATTGTTCCCTTTTTGTAAAGATAGCGAAGACGATAAGTTTTTTAATCTCGCGATAGCTTGTAAGGCTGAGTTTTTTATTACCCGGGACAAACTATGCCTTAAAGCTCGCAAAAAAGCCGCTCGGGCCGGCTTTACGGTTCTGACGCCGGAAGCTTTTCTTGCGGCGCGTCCGTCGTGACGGCACACGTATTTTCCGTATCTTCAAACCTTTTTTGAATCTTTAGGGTCGACCTTTGTAGCGACTCCATCGTTTTATCAAGCGAGTTAAGTTGCTTTCTTGCTTTCGCGAGATCTTCCGCGTAATTCTTAAAGTCACTTTGTAGATTCGTAATCTCTTTCCAAAGGACCTCACTTTGTTCGCTGATCGCTAACGTCCTAAAGCCCATTCTGAGCGCGTTTAAAAGAGAGGCTAAGACCGTCGGCCCCGTCACGACGACATTAAATTTAGTGCGTAACTCTTGCGCAAAGCCCGGAACATTCAAAATTTCGGCATAAAGCGATTCGGTCGCTAAAAATAAAATCGCGAATTCCGTCGTAAAAGGCGCTTTGATGTATTTATCGTGAATGTCTTTCGCTTCCGTTTTAATCGTCGTAGTGAGTGCTTTTAAGGATGAGTCAATCGCGGCCTGATCATTTTCTTGACGAGCGGCAAGAAGTCGCTCGTAGTGCGTTAGCGGAAACTTCGAGTCAATCGGAAGCCAGATGCCTTCATCGTTGGGGCCGGGAAGTTTCACGGCAAATTCGACGACGGCGTTTGATTGCGGAACAGGTTTAACATTAGCTTCGAATTGCCCCGGGGAAAGGACGTCTTCAAGTAGCGCTTGAAGTTCGATTTCCCCGAAAATACCACGGGTTTTAACGCCCGATAAGACGGACTTTAAACTCCCGACGTCTTCGGCCAATTGATGCATCTTACCCAACCCTTCCTGGACCTTTAAGAGCTCGTCGTTCACAAGCTTAAAACTCGAACCGAATCGGTCATCTAACGTTTTTTGAAGCTTCTCGTCGACTGTCCTTCGCATCGCTTCGAGACGCTCTTCGTTTGACGATCTTAAGCGATCTAAATCACCATGGAGCGAATTCCGAAACATCGCCGTTGAATTGGCAAGTTCTTCTCTTAAGCGCTGGTTTTCTCGCAAAAGGATTTCGGTTGTATTTTGGGCGACGCTTTGAGAAATCGACGATTGCATTGAACCTCTTAAGTAAAGAAGAGCGAAGATAAACACAACTAGAAAGAGGACACCAAAACCGATAAGAAAGACTTCAGGCGAAACGGAAGCAAGAACGGCAGATAGATTTTGCATAAGACGTACTCGATTTAAGCTAATTTTTCCGAGTGATATTAGCGCAAAGCGCAAAATTTAAGGTCACGTCTTTTTTTAGGTAAAATTGCGATTCTTCGGAGGGATGGCAGAGTGGTCTAATGCAACGGACTTGAAATCCGTCGATGCCTTCACGGTATCCAAGAGTTCGAATCTCTTTCCCTCCGCCACTTTTCGATGAAGCTTTTCTTCTTTAAAGCCCCTTTAAAGGGGCTTTTCGTTACTTAGTCGACTTACAACCTAATTTAGGGACATTGTCGCTTATTACCGAGCAAAATTCCGTCCCGAGGAATAGATTATTTTTTCATCTTTGCTGCGACGATGCGTGTGACGCCAGCGAGGAAACTGAACCTTATGGCGGCTTACGAGCGGGATGATTTACTAGAGAAAAGACGCGCGCTCATGCAAGCGTGCGCTGATGAGTTTAAAGAAAGCGCTTAGCCTTATTTCCGGCGCAATAAAGATGCAATTGCGATAGGTCGATTATCAATAATGGTGAGACTCGCCCCTTCGCTTTCGGTTTTATCAAATATTGCGAAAAAAGTGAACGACTCGGTATTAAAATTGCTTTTATGCAGTTGGGCTTTCAATTGAGAAAAAATCTTAAAAACCCAAAACGAATCAATTTCTAAGGAGTTTTTCCTTGCGCAAATCTTTGACTTCGGTTAGTAAGGCCATGAAATCTTCGATGCTTTTACTCGGAGCGTTCTTCACTCTTTTTTCCGGTCTTGCCTACGGCACGAATTCTTCTGACGTGATTTATGTTTTCGGACATAAAAGTCCTGATACGGACACGATTTCAGGGGCGATTTCGGCCGCCTATCTTTATAAGCAGCGCGGCTTCAATACAGTAGCCGTCGCGCAAGGTAAGCCCAATCCGGAAACCCGCTTTCTTCTGAAAAAGTTCAAAATGAAAGCGCCCGAAGTCATCGGCAAACTCAACGGGCATCGATTTATTTTGGTGGATTTTTCCGATGTCGCTTTAGCTCCGGAAGATTTCAACCCCGCGAATCTCGTGGGAATCATCGATCACCATAAACTCGGCGACGTGACTTCGGAAAGTCCTCTCGAGTGCTACATCAAGCCGCTCGGTTCTGCCAATACCATCATCAAGCAACTTTACGATTATTACAACGTAAAAATCCCCGAGCCTATCGCGGGCATGATGTTAGGCGCAATCTTATCCGACACGATGATTTTCAAAAGTCCCACGACCACTCAGGAAGACATCAAGGCCGCCAAAGAACTCGCAACTATAGCCGGCATCACGGATATTGAAGCCCTAGGTAGAGAGCAACAGATTGCCAAAAGCGACCTTAAGGCGCCTGCCAGCGAACTTTTAATGCGTGACTTTAAGAATTTTGATATCAATCATCATAAAGTCGGCATCGGTCAGCTTGAACTGCTCGAGATCAAAAGTGTCGATGAAACTTTGAAAGCGAAACTCTTAAAAGAAATGGAAAAGCTTAAATCAAAGCAGAACTATCACACATTGCTCTTATCTATTACCTGCCCGGACGAAGGCGGATCTGCGATTCTCGTTAGATCTGACGCTAGAGAACATATTCTCCAATCTTTTAACGCCCCGAATGACGACAGCCTGACGATTGTCAAAGGCATTCTCTCCAGGAAAAAAGATTTAGTGCCGATTCTGTACAAAGCGTTGCCGTAGCCTGAAATCCCGTCTTCGAGGCTGTGCCGCTTAAAACCCGATTAAGAGGTTTCGGGAATCTCCTCTCGCGCACTTTTGCCGCAAGAATATTTAGCCATTAGTTCGGGCGGCAAAATCCGCAATTCGGATTCCCGAAATCGATTTTTACGACCTGATTCGCTCATACCCCCTATCCATCTCATCATAGTCCGATTCAAAGTGTAAAAATTTAAAGTTTTGAAGTTATGTAAAAAAACATAACCTTAAGTTTGATGTTTTGTCGGTCTCTTATGTTCGTCTCGGCGGCGCGATTTGCCTTTTCCGATTAGGAAGAGGCTTTCTTTGCACCGATTTTGTTTGCTCGTTTTCTCGACAATTTCGAACTCGAAACGCAGTTCGATCGCCGACGCGAGTTCAGAAAGCGCCTTAAATTGCTTATACGACAATCGTATGGTTGCATTGTCTTTGACAACAGCAATCTAGATCTAGAAGATACAAAAAAAACCGATACGAACATAGGCACTAAGTCGTCCGCACCGGTGCTTTGACGACGACCTGTTGAGGTAAAAAGAGTTTATGAACCGCATCTATAAAATAATACAAAGCCGGTCCTCC
>DNBE01000151.1 GCA_003543795.1 Sutterella sp. | reverse complement strand
CGTATTTTTCGCCGAAGAGCATCATCGCGCCCGTCGACTTCGCGGCTTCGATATCCATGATTTCGGTCTTGGCTTCGAAGTTGGAAAGGATGAGGTCGTTAGCCACCGCTTCGACTTCACGGATTTGAGCGTCCGTCATCGCGCTATCGTGCGAGAAGTCGAAACGGAAAAAGTCAGGTCCGACCCAAGAGCCGCGTTGCTCGACGTGTTTACCGAGAACGCTACGTAACGCGTAATGCAACAGGTGCGCTGCGGAGTGGTTACGGACGATAGCGCGGCGACGAGCCGCTTCGACATTGGCTTCAAACGCGTCGCCCAAAGCAACGCGCCCTTCTTCGACGTGAACCGTCATCCCGAAAACTTGCGCTTTGACTTTTTGCGTATCAAGGACGCGAGCTAAGCTCATCGCATTTTTCAAAACGCCCGTATCCCCGATTTGGCCGCCACTTTCGGCGTAAAACGGCGTTTTATCGAGAATGACGACGCCTTCGTCACCCGCTTCGAGAGCGTCGACCGCCTGGCCGTCCGCGAAAAGCGCGACGACTTTGGTGTCTTTTTCCGAAACGCTTTCGTAACCCGTAAAGACGGTCGAGGGACCCTGATAGTCGAGGCCGGCAGCCATCTTAAACTTGGCGCTCGCGCGCGCTTTTTCGCGTTGAACGGTCATGCAGGCGTCAAACCCTTGCATATCGACCGTCATACCTTTTTCGCGGAGAGCGTCCGCCGTTAAATCGACGGGGAAACCGTAGGTGTCATGAAGCTTGAAAGCGACTTCGCCGGACAAAACCTTCCCTTCGGTCTTCGAGACGGCGTCTTCTAGGATTGCCATGCCCTGAGCGAGCGTTTGCGTAAAGCGCGTTTCTTCGCGAAGAAGGACTTCTTCGATACGACGATCTTTGATTTCAGGATAGGCTTCGCCCATTTCGGCCGCGACTGCTTTCGAGAGCGCCGCGAAAAACGGCCGCCTCGCCCCGAGCTTATAGCCGTGACGAATGGCGCGACGACAGATACGACGCAAGACGTACGCGCGGCCTTCGTTTCCGGGGACGATGCCGTCCGCGACCGAGAACGTGCAAGCGCGGATATGGTCGGCAATCACCTTTAAAGAAGGATCTTTCGGATCGACGTTCGTTGCGCCCGCTTCTTCGACCGCGCGACGCACGGCCGCTAAGAGGTTCACGAACAAATCGATGTCGTAGTTATTGTGGACGTGTTGCAAAACGGCGGAAATGCGTTCGAGCCCCATCCCGGTATCGATCGACGGGTTCGGCAACTTGTGCATCACGCCTTCTTCATCGCGGTTAAATTGCATGAAGACGAGATTCCAGATCTCGATAAAGCGGTCGCCGTCTTCGTCGGGGCTTCCCGGAGGACCTCCGGCGATTTCTTCGCCGTGGTCGTAGAAGATTTCCGAGCACGGACCGCAAGGACCGGTATCGCCCATCATCCAGAAGTTATCCGACATGTAGCGCGCGCCCTTATTGTCGCCGATGCGAACGATGCGTTCGGCGGGCACGCCCACTTCTTTATTCCAGATATCGAACGCTTCGTCGTCTTCGGCGTAGACCGTGACCCAAAGCTTTTCGGCGGGTAACTTGAAATGAACGGTTAAAAGCTCCCACGCGTATTTAATCGCGTCGCGCTTAAAGTAGTCACCGAAACTAAAGTTTCCGAGCATCTCGAAAAACGTATGGTGACGCGCGGTATAGCCGACGTTATCGAGGTCGTTGTGTTTGCCGCCCGCGCGGATGCACTTTTGCGCGGTCGTCGCGCGAGAGTACGCGCGCTTATCAAAGCCCAAGAAAACGTCCTTAAATTGGTTCATACCGGCGTTCGTAAAGAGTAACGTCGGATCGTTTCCGGGCACGACCGGGGAAGAGTGCACGATGGTGTGACCTTTGCTTTCGAAAAATTTCAAAAAGGTCTGTCGGATTTCACTGGTTTTCATAGTGTGGTTTCCAAAAGCCCACGCGCCGGAATTGGCGCGTGGCGCAAATTTGTTTATTTTAAAGCGAAATCCGTTCGGTAGAAAGCGTTTAGGGCGCTTTCTTTACGCAATTTTTGAGTACGAGGCGGCGCGGGCGGACTCTCGCAAATAGCGATCGAACTGCATCGCGACGGCTCGAACGAAGATTTTCCCTTTGGGTAGGACGCAAATCGCCTCCGGCGTTACCGTCACGAACCCGACGCGCTCATAAGCGGCGAGCTTTTTGAGTTCGTAGGCAAAGTAGCTCGCGAAATCGACCTTAAAGCGCGCCTCAAACGCGCCGATATCGAGCTTAAATTGGCACATGATTTCCATAATCGCGGCGGCGCGAATCGCGTCGTCGTCATCGAGCTCAAACCCGCGCGTCGTAGCAAGGTGCCCGGCTTCGATAGCCGCGTAATAGCCTTCTAAATCTCGGGGATTACAAGCGTAGGTCCGACCGACGTGGCTGATGGCCGAGACGCCGAGC
Source organism: Sutterella sp. (assembly GCA_003543795.1). Lineage (GTDB taxonomy): Bacteria > Pseudomonadota > Gammaproteobacteria > Burkholderiales > Burkholderiaceae_F > Aphodousia. Next base: position 685 of record DNBE01000151.1, on the reverse strand, counting down.
GCGACCATGTCGCATTCGGGTAAAGTTGAGTACCCTTGGAAATTCCTTTGGATTTTCCCTTCGCGCTGCGCGATCGAGAGTTCGTCCGTGACTTTCGCGAAATGGTCCATCCCGATATAGCGATAGCCGTGCGTGGTCAGTGTCGAAATCGCGTCGAGCATGATGCCCACTTTTTCTTCGGTCGAAGGAAGATCCGCGTCCAAAATCCGTCTTTGCGCGGGAAAGTGCGCGGGCAGATGCGCGTAGTGGTAAAGCGCGATGCGATCGGGAGAGAGTTCAAGGACTTTATCGAGCGTTTTCGCAAATCGCGCGCGGGTTTGTTTGGGTAACCCGTAAATCAGATCGATATTGGCGGAGTGGTAGCCCGCGTCTTTTGCGGCGGCAATCGTTTGCGCCGTCATCTCAAAAGACTGCACGCGGTTAACCGCGACTTGAACGTCTTCGTCAAAGTCTTGTACGCCGATACTGATACGGTTAAATCCCAAATCGTAGAGCGCGCGGACTTTTTCTGGCGGACAAGATCTCGGATCTGCTTCAAAAGAAAATTCCCCGACGTCTTCGAGCGCGAAGACTTCTTTTAAGCCTTCGAAAAGCCGTTTAAACGATTCGCTCGTTAAGTACGTGGGAGAGCCGCCTCCGAAATGAAACTGCACGGCTTTATGCGTGCCCGCTAAGCGCGCGGCGA
>DNBE01000031.1:1385-3852 GCA_003543795.1 Sutterella sp. | reverse complement strand
CCGAACTCATTTCGGATACGGGAATCGACGGGGCGTCGCTTACCTGGCGCGTTTATGCTTATCTTAAAGATGACGCTTTTGTCCGAACGTATCCGAGGCTTGTGCAAGCAACAAGCTCGATGAGCGATACGTCGCGCTTTAGCCTTGCCGAACGCATCGCGCGAGTTTTACTGACCTATAACGCTTTTCGTAACGACTGGGTAATCGCTTGGCTCAAAGGCGAAGATCCTAAATGCGAGGAGAAAATTCTCACAGACCCCGATTACGCGTGGCAAAAAGCCATGTGGCAGAAAATCGGGCAGGATTTGAAGCTCCCTTTAGAGCACCCCGCAAGGCGCTTACGCCAAACGCCTGAAGCTTTCCGTGAAACGTCTGAGCTTCACGTTTTGATGCCTCAAAACGTCGCGCCTTTTTATCTCGAATTCTTAGCCGAACTCTCGAGGGTACGCGATATCACGATTTATGTCATCAACCCGAGCGAAATTTATTGGTTTGATTTAAATCGTAAAACCGTTATCGAAGAGGGTAGCCACCCGATTCTCTCGAAATGGGCGGCTCAAAGAAAAGCGCTCAATCAGCTCTTAATTGACTTTACATATGCCCAAAACAGAGAAGATGTTTCTTTGGAGCAGGTCCCTTTTCGCAAGGAAGAGCCTTTCGGCAAAGAGCCGAGTAATCTCGAGTGGTTACAGCATTCGATTTTTAAGGGGAATGCAAAGTTATTCGAGAATTTTCACGAGCCGCGACGCGTCGTTGACGGCTCGCCTGTCTATGATCGCTCTTTAGAAATCCACGGCGCTTATTCTTTAAAGCGAGAAATCGAAGCGTTCGTCGACTATTTATACGACATCTTTCAAAATGACGAGACGCTCAAAGCCTCCGACGTTCTTGTTTTGACCCCCGCGCTCGAAAAAGCGGCGCCTTTATTTGAGTCGGTTTTTACGAATTTACCCGAAAAAAGAAAAATCGCCTGGCGAGTCGTCGGTCGAAGCGAAACGGCAAGAAACGAACTCGTGACGACGTTGTTTCAACTTTTTGAAACGATTCTAGGTGGTTTCGGCGTTCGAGAGGTTTACGCGCTTTTCTCAGCCGTTCCGGTCGCGGCGCGGTTTCGTTTCACGAATGAGACGCTCGATAAGATGCGGAATCTTTTCGAGGAAGCCGGTTTTCATCAAAGTCTTAACCGCGAGGAACTCGCGCAGAAGTCTTTTTATAACGGGAAACGTTTTACGCTTGAAGCCGCGCTCAATCGCGTCATGCTTCGCTACGTGATGCGAGAGGATTTCGATGACGTGGTGGGCGACATTCGCCCCGAAGGCCGTCGAATCGATAAGGAACCACTCGCCGCGTTATATCGCGCTTTTGAAGTCTTAACCGACCTTTTCGAGGTCTCGACTCAAAAGAGAACTTTATCCGAGTGGGTCACACGCTTTTTGCAAAACGCGATTGCAAACTTTATGCAAGGTCGCTCCGAAGATGAAATTCGGGTGAACGAAGTCGCCGATCTGATCATGAAAGAGTGCGAGGCGGGTGAAGCTCACAATCTTGCCATTGATTTTTCGACATTTGTCGCGATTTTTAAGAATAAATTCAAGGCCTACACCTTCGGCGCGAAGCCCGTTCCGAGTGTGACATTAACGAATCTAGCCAATATGCGCGGGTTACCCTATCGTGTCATTGCCGTCATCGGGCTCAACGACGGTGTTTTCCCGAGAAGAACCGAGGCGGAAAGTTTCGACTTATGTCTCGCGGCGCCGAAAGCGGGCGATAGACAACGAAACGCAGACGATAAAAATGTCTTTTTTGATGTTTTGACAGCTACTCGCGATCACCTTTATCTGAGCTATACCTCTCGAGATATGGCTAACGGAACCAGACTACAGCCTTCGAGCCTCATTCGAGAATTACTCGAATGTCTGACGAATCAAAACGCTACGACAAAAGACGATTGGCTGATCGAGCATCCGATTCAAGCGTTTTCCGCCGCGAATTTTTATCGAGGCGAAGCGTTTGAAGAAAATGACGTCGATATTCGCAAAATATCTTTTGATACCGAGCTCGCGGACGACATTAACGTTTGTCAAGGAAAGCCCGCCGTCTTCAATATCGTTGAAGAAGCCCAAAGTGAGGAAATCGCGTTAAGTGACGTTCTCGACTTCTGGGACAATCCTCTGAAGTATTTTTGGAAGCGGCGATTAGGTTTAAATATGGCGAGAGACGATTCGTCTTTTACCAATGACGAACCGTTAATCCTATCGGAACTCGATAAGTGGAAAATGAATACGGATATTTTCGACGAGTTAATGGAATCTGGCCAAAACGGTAAGGCAAGTGACAAAAGCCGTTTACTGGCTGCTTCTATCGTACCTTCGGGCAAACTCGGAGAAAAGGCCGTTGACGACCTTTGTTCGAAAGTCGAAGCGTTCGCGGCGCTTTGTCGCACCGATTTAGAAAAAGGCCCGAGTCA
>DNBE01000031.1:0-1203 GCA_003543795.1 Sutterella sp. | reverse complement strand
TCAAAGCTTTGATGGAATTTGCGGCGCTTGATGAATGTAATGTCATTATTTTGTTGCGGGGACTAAAAATAGGTAAAGGGTTTAAGCAAAAAAGGAAGACGAGCTTTTGGTTAAGCGAGCAAACCTTTTTGCCCGAAGAAGAATTGTTTCACATCTTGATGCGTCCTTATCTTCAAAGTCGGACGCGCCCCGTTTTCATCCATCCGGATTATTTTGCTTTTGAGCTTTATCGCCAACATCGTCCCGATTTTGAGGCCGAATTATTGCAGAACATTGAAAAAGAGTTTACGCAAGACGCTTATGTCAGGCGCCTTTCCGAGGTGCACAGTTCGTGGGCATATCGCGAGAAAATCAGAAAAGAAACGGAAGATTTTTTATATGACTGCGGTGACGCGATAAAAAAGGCCGTTCAAGAAGATCCCAAGTCAATTTACGCGGAAATAGAGAGTAAGAATGAGTTTGATTAGAGACGTCAACGAGATGCCGTTATCGGGCACTCATCTTATCGAAGCGAGCGCGGGAACGGGAAAGACCTTCACGATCAGCCGTCTTTTTTTGCGATTAATTGTCGAAAAAGGGACGCCGATTTCGAAAATTCTCGTTATGACGTTTACGCGTAAAGCGACGGCCGAATTAAAAGAGCGCTTGCAAGACGTGCTATTTCGCGCCAAAAAGGCGCTCCAGGACAAGTCGTTTGATAACGACCCCCAAATCGCTTTTCTAAAAAATGAGGACCGACAAACCGCGTTAACTCGAGTCGAATCCGCTTTAAGCGATTTCGATGAAGCGAATGTGTTTACGATTCACGCTTTTTGCCAAAGGGTGCTCGATGACGCCGCTTTCGATAGCGCGACGGATACAGGTATCGAACTCGACCCCTCACAACCGATTTACGATCAAACGAAAGCGCTTTTCTTTAAGCGCTATGTGCCTGACGATAGTCCGGAGATGGCCGCGCTTGTTAATCTCGGTTTATTTACCTCGGATCCTTGGAAAACGATTGCGAGCGTTGCGATGCATGAGCCCGACGCGCAATTTGACGCGGTGAATCCCGATTCTGAAGATGACGAAGCGTTAAAAGCGGGATTGACGATGGAACTCTTTCGCGCAAAGTATCCCGAATTGCATGACGAAGTTTGCGCGCTTTGTCGCAAATCCGACTATGACGGTATTACGCATCGGTTGTCTCAAATGCTAAGAAAC
>DNBE01000096.1:1001-2737 GCA_003543795.1 Sutterella sp. | reverse complement strand
ATCGACGCGAGTTTCGCGATGATTAAAGGAGGCGGAGGCGCGCTCACGCGTGAAAAAATCGTCGCAAGCGTCGCAAAAACCTTCGTCTGTATCGCGGACGCTTCTAAACGTGTTCAAACGTTAGGCACCTTCCCCTTACCCGTCGAAGTGATTGAAATGGCGATTGCTCCCGTCTCCCGCGCTCTTAAAGCCATGGGAGGAAACCCCGTTCTTCGCGACTTTACGACCGATAACGGAAACAAAATTCTTGATGTCGCCGGGTTAAAAATTACCGATCCCGTCGCCCTTGAAGACACGATTAACGCCATCCCCGGGGTTGTGACCGTCGGGCTATTCGCAAGGCGCGGTGCCGACATCCTTTTACTCGGTAGCGAAGCGGGTGTCAAAACCTTCTCGAAAAAGTAGTACCACGAAAAAAATCGATTCTTAAAAATCGGTTTTCATTTCAGGCATAAAAGCACATCCCGTTAAAGGTTCTTTCTTTAACGGGATGCGTCAATCCGTGCATTTGACTTCTATGTAATGTTTTTGCAAAAATCGACCTTACCGGCCTGGCGGGCTCGCTAGTGCTGGCCCCCAGGTAGGGGTTTGAGGGGTGCTAGCGAGCATTTTTCTGCGTGTAAAAAGCCTCTAACTTCTTAAATCTTAAACTTCAGGCGCTTTGTAATTCGGAACCTGTTCGGTTTCGCCTTCAAATAAATGCTTTTGCATCTGAGCAATTAAGCGCTTTCTCGTTTTGGCGTCCGCGAGATTTAATTGATATTCGTTCACCATCATCGTCTGAAACTTCACCCACTCGTCCCAAGCTTCTTTGGAGATATTCTCGAAAATCTTTTGCCCGAGTTCTCCGGGTAACGGGGGATAATCCAACCCCGGGGCTTCTTTTTTAAGTTTCTGACAAAAAACGGTGCGCGCCATAGGTTCTCCTTTATGTCCTCACAAGTGACTTCTCCTACCCCTTCTTTGAGGCTCAATTCCGAGTCACTCGCCAAAATCGTTATGTTAAACTATCGGGATGGTTTCGTCTTTTTTGTAAGGAAGAAAAAATCCTATGGCTTACGGCACTTTTAACTTCTCTCATGACAAAAAAGAACCCTTGGGCACGATTTATGTCGTCGATGACGATGCCGAAGTTCGTAATTCTTTTACGAGAGTCCTTGAAGTCGGTAATTACCGTGTACAAGCTTTCGATTCGGGCGAATCGTTTCTCGCGAAATACGACCCCAACGCGATTGCCGTTTTGATTATCGATCAGCGAATGGACGGTATGAGCGGTACCGAAGTCCAAGAGCACTTAATCGCGCGTAAAGCCAATATCCCGATTGTCTTTTTAACCGGCCACGGTGATGTTCGGATGGCGGTCGACGTCTTGAAAAAAGGCGCAGCAGACTTTTTAGAAAAGCCTTGTCGGCCTGAACAAATCATGCCGCTTATCGACAAACTTTTAACCGAAGCTCGCGAAAAGCAGCTTCAAAATGAAAAGTTGTCGCTAAACGCCGCGCTTCTCGCAAAACTCACTCCGCGTGAACAGCAAGTCCTCGAGCGTATCGTCGCAGGACGCTTAAATAAACAAATCGCGGACGATTTAGGAATTTCGATTAAAACGGTGGAAGCGCACCGCGCTTCCATCATGGATAAAACCAATTCGGGAACGGTCGCGGACCTCATTCGTATCGTGCTCGAATCCCAAGCGTTTTAAAGGAACGTTTGCCTTATGACCGCAAAAATCATTGACG
>DNBE01000096.1:0-927 GCA_003543795.1 Sutterella sp. | reverse complement strand
AGGATTCGTGCCGATTTGGCGCAAGAAATCGCGACTCTTAACCGCAAACCGTGCCTTGCGGTCTTAATGGTGGGCGAAGATCCCGCCAGTTTGGTTTACGTGAGAAATCGCGCCAAAGCTTGCGCTTCGGTCGGAATCGAAACGATTGAGCGCATTTTGCCCGCAGACGCTTCCGAAAATACGGTTTTATTGACGCTTGAAGCCTTAAATAAAAACCCGACGATTGACGGCATCATTATCGAAAGCCCGTTACCGAAGCACCTTAATCGAAACGCGATTTTAAAAAATCTGCGTGACGATAAAGACGTGGACGGCGCTTCCGTTGCAAACGCGGGAAAACTTTTTACGGCGGTCTCAGGATTACTTCCCTGCACCCCTCGCGCCGTTATGCGGTTAATTGAGGAAACGGGTGTTCCCGTTGCGGGTAGCCGCACGGTTGTCGTAGGACGCTCCCCTGTCGTCGGGAAACCCATGGCGATGATGCTCTTAGCGAAAGACGCAACGGTCACCGTCGCGCACTCCAAAACTCGCCATTTAGAGGCCGTCACGAAAGAAGCCGATATTTTGGTTGTCGCCGCGGGTCGCGCGGGACTTATCACGGCTGATATGGTGAAACCAGGAGCGCTTGTGATTGACGTCGGCATCAATGTTAACCAAGACGGAAAGATGACGGGAGATGTCGATTTTGAGAGCGTTAAAGAAGTCGCGGGGTGGATTACGCCTGTCCCCGGCGGGGTCGGTCCCGTGACCGTCGCGATGCTACTACTTAATACCTTTGAAGCCTCGAAACGGCTTAAAAAATAAAGGAGCTCCGAAGCCGCTTTTAAATAAAGCGGCTTTTTTCTAAAGCGAGCAAAAAGCGCTTTTTCTCAATGCCGCCCGCGTAGCCCGTGAGCGCTCCTGTTTTGGCAATCACCCGATGACAAG
>DNBE01000120.1 GCA_003543795.1 Sutterella sp. | reverse complement strand
GCCGCTCTTTTGTACTGTGCCGATCTTGAAACACAAAGCCATATTCCGAAAGCGGCTCTGGCGCTGCTTGAAGGTGCGAAACAGCTCCTGAAAGACGCGGGATATTGGGTAAGCAAGCCGACGAGTAGCCACGATTCTTGTGATCCGAGGTTTGCGCCTGAGCCTAAGGCTCTGACGCCGGAGACGGTTCGTCTTGAAATCTTTGGTGGCACTGGTGACAGCCGTCTGCAACCCTCTTGTCCGAACGGATCAAAAGGAGCGGAAGGAAAAGTCAGTGCTTGTTCCAAGGAAACCTTCCCGCTTGAGCGGGGAGTTGTTTAGTTAAAACGCAGGAGAGATAGCGCCCGCGTAATGTTCGAGGATATAGGCTTTGACTTCGGGGCTCGTGATGGCTTTAGCGAGTTTGCGCAAAATTTCTCGATTGTCCCCCGCGCGAACGGCAACGATATTGACGTAAGGCGAATGCTGTTCGACAAAAAGAGCGTCTTTCGTGGGATTGAGTCCCGCGCTTAACGCGAAATTCGCGTTAATGACCGCGAAGTCGGCCTCTTTAAGAACCCGAGGTAAGGTCTCGGCATCGACCTTTTCAACGCGAATCCATTTGGGATTATCGACAATAATCGGGTTCTCGGCGTCGCCTCCGAGCTTAAAAAAGTTTGCTGTCTCGAGAAGCTTCATCGCGCGAAGCGCGTTCGTTTTGTCGTTCGGAATGACAACCACAGCGCCATTTTTCACTTTTTGAAGCGAAACGTGTTTAGTCGAATAAATGCCCATCGTCTCGACGTGGACGTCGACTAAACGGTCAAGCTTAATTTTTCTATCTTTCGTGAAGCGCTCTAAATAAGGCGCGTGTTGGAAATAATTGGCGTCGATTTCACGATCGGCTAAGGCAAGATTCGGTTGGACGTAGTCCGTAAATTCGATGATTTTAAGTTCGATGCCGTCTTTGGCAAGAAGCGGAGCCACCACTTTGAGGATTTCGGCGTGAGGAGCGGGCGTCGCGCCGACTTTAAGAACCTGGGCGCGATTGGCGTCGTTCGTACAACCGATGCTCAATACACTTGCCGCAATCGCGGCAACGGCTCCTAAAATCCAAATACGACGTTTCATAGACGCAGTCCCCTTTTTTGATAACGCTAAAAAAGTGTGCCTGAAAGTAGTGTGGCATTATCCTCGAATTTTCCCGTTCGCGAATGAGTAAAACCTTGTAGTTTCTATAGAAAATTTGCTTTTTCGGGGGTAAAACCCCGATTTCTTTAAAGAAACACCTCCCCAAGACTCACTCATTTTCATTCCGTATAAAAACGTATCCCGAAAGTGAAAAACGCTTTCGGGATACGATTCATAGCATAGCGCCCTCTTTAGTGCTTAAAAAGTTTCACAATCGAGGGCTTGGCGACTTTGGCCACGCGGTCGGTGTAGCCGCAATGCAAAAGTTCGTGCGAGACATGCGACCCGGGATGCCCGAGTTTTTCTTCGTAAATCGCAATCACCTGCGGGTTTTTATGCGACTCGCGGATGGGCTTTTCGTCGTCAATCGTATAAAGCCCCTCTTGGCGCTCAAGACGCGTCGCGCCGTAAGCGTTTTTGCGCCTCGGCGTCCCGCCGCCCGAAATACAGCCGCCCGGGCACGCCATGACTTCGACGAAGTCAAAAGCGACTTCACCCGCACCCATCTTAGCTAAAAGCGCGTCCGTTGCGGCAATGCCGTGCACGACCGCGATACGAGCCGTGCCGAGTTCGCCCAAATCGACTTCGGCAGCTTTCACGGTCTCAAGTCCGCGAACGGGGCTAAAGACGACAGGCTTTAAGCTTTCGCCGCCGTGGGTAAGGGCATACGCCGTACGAATCGCGGCTTCCATAACACCGCCCGTCGTCCCGAAAATCGCGCCCGCGCCGCTTGCGGTCGTAAAGAGTTCGGTATCGTACTCGGTTTCGGGAACGGTCTTTAAATCGGCGCCCGTTTGGCGCACAAGGCGCGCGAGTTCGCGAACGGTGATAACGATATCGACGTCGTCCATGCCGTCGTGCTTTAATTCCTCACGCATTGCCTCACCCTTTTTCGCGGTGCAAGGCATGATCGAAACCACGACGAGGTTTTCGCGCGTGCAGCCGAGTTTTTCGGGTAAGTAGGCTTTCGCGAGCGCGCCGAACACCGCTTGCGGCGAACGCGTTGACGAAAGCGAAGCCATCAAATGCGGACGCGTTTTTTCGACGTGGTTTACCCACGCGGGGCAGCACGAGGTAAACATCGGAAGTACGGCGTTACCGCCCGCGCGCTTATCTTTAATGCGCTCGAGAAGCTCCGTGCCTTCTTCCATGATGACCATGTCGGCCGCGAAGTTCGTATCCATGACGTAATCCGCGCCCAAGCCCTTTAAAACCGTCACGATTTTCTTTTCGACGTTGACGCCCGGCGTCAAGCCGAACTCTTCGCCCAAGGCAACACGCACGGCGGGCGCCATCTGAAAGACGACCGTCTTATCTTGATCGTCAATCGCTTCAAGCACGCGCTCGATATCGTCTTTTTCAGCTAAAGCGCCCACGGGGCAAACGAGCGTACATTGCCCGCAAGAAATGCATTCGGGAGAAGTCCCCCAGGTTTGCGCGTTCGTAAAGCCCACGGCGGTTTGCCCGTCGGCATTCTTTTTAATCGTCAAGGCGCCGATGCCTTGGATTTGTCGGCAGACTTCGACACAACGCCCGCAACGAATGCATTTATCGGCATCAAGCGTCAGGCAGGGGTTCGTCGAATCGACGCCGCGCTTCGGACGGAAAAATTCCCGAAGAACGGGTTTCGGATATCCGATACGAACGGATAAGTCTTGCAGTTCGCAGTCGCCGTGACGAACGCAGCTCTTGCAATCCTGATCATGGTCCGCGAAGACCATGTCAAGTTGTAAGCGTTGGCGACGTCTGACTTCGGGGCTTTTCGTGCAAACGGTGATGCCTTCTTTAGCAGGCGTCGTGCAAGAAGTTACGATATTTGTTTTCCCGTCCGCATCGGTGACTTCCACCAAACACATGCGGCAGGTGCCGGGTTGATGATTTAAAGGCGCGAAAGCGCATAAGGTCGGGATATAGATGCCTTCTTTTTTCGCGACTTCGAGAATACTAGGGTTCCCCGTAAACGTAACGCGTTTGCCGTCAATGACAAAAGATTTAGCTTCACTCATCGTCACGCTCCTTATTTCGTTAATCCGGGAATCGTTCGCGCGGTCATGACCGCAAGCACGCGGTAGCAACGCATGCAACGCGCGGCTTCGCGCGTGGCTTCTTCTCGATTAAACCCGATTTCCACTTCGTCGAAATTCTTTCGACACGAGGGTTCGATCATCGGGACTTCTTCTCGTGGTTTTTCTAAAACGTCTAACCCCTGACCCGATTCTTTCAGTAGCTTCGCCTCCGCAATCATCGCGCGCATCGCTTCTCGCGGCGTAAAGCCCACCGACCCGCGAGTGAGATATTCGTCAATGGATTTTGCCGCGCGTTCGCCTTGCGCCATCCCGTCGATTAACGTTGTGGGGCCGGTAGCGGCATCGCCTCCGGCAAACACCCCAGGGCGCGTCGTTTGAAGCGCCGCCGTGACCGAGATATTGCCTTTTTTCCCGAAGACGATGCCGTCTTCGTTTTTAAAGGTATTTTCATCAAGTTTTTGCCCGATAGCGGCAATGACGGTCGAACAAGCGATTTCAAAGTCGCTGCCTTCGATTTTTTCAAGTTTGCCGCGACGAGACCCTTCGACAGGGATTTCTTTTAAGCGCGAAAGCTTCAATCCCGTGACAATGCCGTCTTCGTGGAGAATTTCTTCTTGAAGACTTAAGAAATGAAATTCAATCCCTTCGTCCATCGCGGCCGCGATTTCTTCGGGGTCGGCAGGTGCCTGTTCGCGCGTTCTGCGATAAACAACGTGGACTTTGCCGTCCGTTAAGCGAGCGGCAGACCGCGCGCAATCCATCGCGACGTTGCCGCAACCGACGACCACCACGTCACCCTTGAGCGTAAAGGGATGACCGTATTCGACCAAATGCTCGACTTTGTAGAGAAAATCGATGCCGTTAAAGTAGCCCTCTTTGATGGCGCTTTCACCTTCAAGGCCTAAGAATTGTCCTAAAGAGCAACCGACGCCCAAAAAGACCGCGCCGTACCCCGCTTCAAAAAGGGTATCGATCGTAAAGTCGTGCCCGAGGACTTTTTTAAAGTAATAGTGCCCGCCCATCTTGGTGATGACGGAAGCTTCTTCATTGAGTAACCCGTTCGGAAGT
>DNBE01000111.1 GCA_003543795.1 Sutterella sp. | reverse complement strand
TAATACGCTTAAAAACGAATACCCGGCCTTGGGAGGCGACTTTTCCGTGGTTCATCACACGACTTTTATCGCACAGATGATCGATAGCGGCCGCTTGAAACTCAAAACGGGTGTGCCCTTAGGGACGATTGCGATTCACGACCCTTGCTACTTAGCGCGCTATAACGATTCGACGGGCTCGATTAGAAAAGCGCTTGACGCAATCGACGGCACACGGCGCGCCGAAGTCACAAACCGCGGTAAGTCGACTTTTTGTTGCGGGGCAGGGGGTTCGCAATATTTCGCGAAGACGGCTACGCACAAAGCCGCGACCATTCGCATTCATGATTTAAGTAAGAGAGCCGAGAAAGTGGCAACGGCTTGCCCCTTCTGCTACGCGATGCTAGAAGCCGCGAAAGACAAGCCGGAAACCGAAATCGCGGACGTCGCGGTTTACGTCGCGCGTTATCTTTAAGCCTTGCGGTTAGAGCCCGCGACCATCGTAAATTTAAAGAATCGGCACTCTAACGGCCCGTTATAGATTTCGATTTTGCGACTTTCAGCTAATCGCATTTCTCGAGGGAGTTTTCTGTCGCTTGTTAATAGATAAACATCCCACCCCGCGAATGCGTGCTTTAAGTTATCGGCAACGTCCTTCATCATAGAAGCGACCGAGGCGCTCTTGGGATTGGATTGTTCGCCATAGGGCGGGTTACTGATAATAATTCCAGAGGAAGCGACGGGTGTCGCGGCTCGTGCGTCTTTCGCTTCAAAAGTCAATCGCCCGTCTTCCATCAAAGGTCCTAACCCGGCTCGGAAAGCGTTCGCGCGAGCTTTATCGACAACGATTGTGGAAATATCGCTAGCATGAATCCTGATAGGAGCGTCAAAGCGAATTTTCGCTTTGGCGTCTTCTTTCATTTCAGAAAAAAGGTCTGCGTCAAATAGCGTCAGATTTTCAAAAGCGAAGTGTCGAGCTAAGCCGGGCGCCATCGAAATCGCTTTTTGCGCGGCTTCGATCGCGATTGTTCCCGACCCGCAGAAAAGGTCCATCAAGGGGGAAGTCGCGTCCCATTCGGTCATGGCAATGAGAGACGCCGCCAAATTTTCTTTTAAGGGCGCTTCGCCTTTTTCTTGGCGCCAACCGCGTTTAAATAAGGAATCACCCGAAACATTAAAGTAAAAGGTTGCTGTCGTGCCGTCTAAAAAGACGTGGATACGAACGTCGGGTGCCGTTTTTTCAACATCGGGGCGCATCCCTGTAACGCGTCTGAAGCGATCGCAAATCCCGTCTTTGACGCGTAAAAGCGCAAAATCCAAACTCTCGAATGGCGACCGATGCGCGCTTAAATCAACTCGAATCGTTTTATCGACCGAAAAATATTTTTCCCAAGCAATCCGACACGTCGTTTCGTATAAACGCGTTTCGTTTTCACAAATAACGGACGTGATTTTAAGAAGAACGTTGCTAGCGATTCTGGAATTTAGCATCACGCGCATCGCGTCGACGGTTTCCGCGTCAAAGGCGACGCCGCCCGCGATTTGTTTACCGCTAGGGACGCCTAACGATTCGAGTTCGGCCGCTAAAAGCGCTTCGGTATGGCGCGGGCAAACCGCGAAAAATCGGTATTTAGGCATGGTTTTATTTCGCTAGATAAAGCGCGACGCTTTGTAATTCATCCCAAGCGTCATTTCGCATCGGCGCTCGAAGGCCTTTACTTAATCGGTCGACGTCCGTTAAGCGAGAAAGCGCGACCGCGGCTTTTTCGGGCGTAATACGGCGAGAAAGACGTTTACTTGCGGCTCTCGCGAACCCGCGAGGGTTAACGGATAGGGTAATGACGTCATTTAAAAGTCCCGCGACAATCGCGACGATGACAGGCAAGGGTTCGTCTTGATCTTTCATGCGCGTGACGATTTTCGCGACTTTTGCCGTATCGCCTGAAACGAGAGCGTCGGTAAAAGCGTCAAGCGAAAATCGCGAGACATCTAAAACGCTTGCCTCAATATTTTCAAGCGTTAAATTGCCTTCGGGGTATAAAAAGGCAAGTTTTCTGATTTCTTGGTTGGCAGCTAAGAGATTGCCTTCGGTTTGCGCCGCAAAAAAAGCGAGCGCTTCATCGTCAATCGTTTGCTTTTGATTGCGAAGTCGAGCTCGAATCCAGCGCGGGAGGTCGTTTGGTGACACCGTTTCGCAAAAGACGGTGAGCGTTTCTTCGCAAAGCGCTTTAAACCAAGGGGCTTTTTGGGTTTGCCAGTCGACTTCGCCCAAGCGAAAAACAGTCGTCACGCTATCAACGGCTTTCATGGTTGATAGGTAGTTTTCTAAAACCTTCGCGCCTCGAACGCCCGGGCCCGACGATAAGAACCTCACCTCAACAATCTTTTTTTCATCAAAAAGAGAGCCGTTAGCGCCCGCGTCGATTAAGGGCGTCCAGTCGGAAGTCGCGCTAAAGCCTAAACTTACGCGTTCGGTAAAGCCTAAGCGCCTCGCGCAAGCGCGAAGGGCGTCGGCCGTTTCGTCCGCTAAAAGGGGTTCGTTACCCACAATCGTCCAAGCGGCGGGCATGCGGCCTGCCGCTTGAATGCTTTGTAGTTTGAGAGCTAGGTCTTCGCTTTCAATACGCATAAAGGATTATTGAAGCGCGCCCATGGTGTTAATTAAGCGCGTCAAAATATCGTCCGTCATCTCGTCATACAACCGTCTTTCTTCGCTAGCGCGAGACGTGTAGTCGGAAGCGTTATAAGTCATGTTGCGAGAAGACTGAAAGACGGTCGGGGCAAGGTATTCTTTGCCGTCAGGCGCGACGATACGGAAAACCATTGTTTTCGTGAGTTCATACTCGCGCGCTTCGCCTCGGGTATTTAAGGAAATCACGTGCCGAGCCTGCTTATCTTGAATTAGAGACAACGTCGCTTGCGCTTCCTTAGGAGAATTCGTGAGCGTTACGTCGGAGGCGGCTTTCAGCATCCGTCTTAATTTTGCTCCGAAAGCGGATTCCGAATCCACATCGACAAAAAGGCTCGTAAAGGGGAGCGCGACGACGCCTCTGCGATGAAATCCGCAGGCGGTTAAAGCTAAAGACAAAGTAGCCAGACAAAAGGTACGACGGCGCATGATTTGATGAATTCCCTAAAAAGTTTTTGCGTATTCCCAAAATTATACGTTTTTCAAGAAGGCTTCGACCCTAAG
>DNBE01000034.1 GCA_003543795.1 Sutterella sp. | reverse complement strand
CAATCGTGATGATTTTATCGGGAGTTTGAGTCATAGAGGTACTACGAGTATTGGAATCGGGAGCAAACGTAAACCAACCGACAAGCGCCAAAGCCGCGACGAAAAACGCGGCGGGCAAAATTTTGTGTAAAAAGCGATTGGTACTAGCCATGTCGATGAAAACGCTTCAATTTATTAAACGAAGAAAAAACCCGTCAAGTTTAGGACAAAACGGGGCAAGAGAAAATAGCCCGGAAAAATTTAGAAAAAGATTTCTGCGTTGCCTTTCCTTGTAACAACTTTGAAAACTTTGACAAATCGTTACGATTCTCGAGCAAGTTACGTGGCCTAGAGCCAAGCCTAATGCGCCTATAATGCTAGGAAAATTTTTAAAGCCCACGGGCCTTTTGATTTTTGCATGAAGCTTTTATTTGATTTTTTTCCGATTGTCGCGTTTTTCGTGACCTACAAAATCGCTCCCGATTACGCCGATCGGATTCAAGCCGTCATCGCGCTCGATAGCGACTTAATCGGCATTGTTTGCGCGACCGCGGTCTTGATTATCTTTTCGGTCGCGCAAATCGCTTACATGCGTTTGACCCACCGCCCCGTCTCCAAAACGGCGCTTTTTTCGACCGTCCTCGTCGTTATCTTCGGGGGCTTGACGATCGCGCTTCGGAAACCCGAATTCATCATGGCAAAGCCCACGATTTTGTATTGGTTTTTCGCGACGGTTTTGGTCGGCTTTCGCCTTCGCGGTAAAAACTTGATGCAATCGTTATTGGGACAATTTCAGGCACCAGATGCCGTTTGGGAGCGCGTGCTACGCTTTACCGTCGGTTTTTTAGTTGTGCTCGGTGCTTTGAATTTGGCTGTCGCTTGGCTTTGTCCCATGGACATTTGGGTCGATTTCAAGCTTTTCGGACTTCTCGGTTTGACGCTTCTTTTTGCTTTCGGTCTTGCCTTTTATTTGGCGCGATATGTTCAAGAAGGCAAAAATGCGTCATAATTTCACTTTTCTCATACATTACTTATTGAATTATGAATCGTATTAAAACCATCGCACTTTCCGTTTTATTAGTTGCCAGCGCTTCCGTTTTTGCCGCGACGAACCCGATTACGGTTAACGGCAAAACGATTACGTCCGCTTCGCAAGAACGCTTGATTAAGCAAATCGTCGCGAGCGGACAAAAGCGCACGCCCGAACTTGAAAATCAAGTTCGTATGCAACTCATTCAACGCGAAATCTTGCGCCAGGAAGCCGAACGTCTGAAACTCTCGCAACGCACCGACGTTCAAGAAGCGATTAACGACACCCGTGTGAGCATCTTGATTCAGGCGCTCATGAACGAGTACGCGAAGAAAGCCAAGGTGAGCGATAAAGACGTGAAGACCTTCTACGATCAGCAAAAAGTCGCCTACGGTACGAAGGAATATCGCATCGGTTTAATCGCCGTAAAGACTCAAGCCGACGCCAACAAGGCCATCACGAATCTTAAGACGAAGTCCTTTGAAGACGTCGCGAAGTCCGTTTCGATTGACCCCGCCACGAAAGATAAAGGCGGCATCATCGATCGCTGGGTCTCCGCTTCCCAATTCCCGAGCGGGATTAGCTACGCGATTCAAAACTTAAAGAAAGGCGCCTATACGACGGTTCCCGTCGAAGTGGGCGGTTCTTTCCATATCGTCAAAGTGCTTGATATCCGCGACGCGCAACTCTTCCCGACCTATGAAAAAGGCAAGGACCATTTTAAGAACCTGTTGATCAATTCCAAGGTTCAGGCAAACGTCCAAGAACTCATTCAAAAAGCCGTTATCAAGTAAGTTTTTTGAATAACAAAGAAAATGACCGGCGTTTTTCGCCGGTCGTTTTTTATGCGGATTTTGTTTTGCCTTTAAATTGCAAAACCGTAAAGATGGCGATGAATTGGAAGATGCCTACAAAGAAAAGCGGCAACGTGTAATTCCCGGCGTCAAGTAACAGGCCGCCGATAATAGGCGCTAACATCCCGCCCAAATCCATGCCGCAATATACAAATCCGTAAATACGACCGAAGGCGCTCGCCCCGAACCGCACCATGGCGCTTCCTCGAATCAATAAGTCTCGAGAGGGACCCGCGGCTCCTACGCCGAACCCGATCGTAAACATCAAAGGCATCACCGACCAAAAACCCAACCCTTGCCACGATAAAAGGATGGCTGAAAGAGCCGAAAGCGTGAGAGTCGCGACAACGACTGAAAGGGAGCTCTTCGCGCGTTTAGCTAAAAAGCCGCCGATCACAACCCCGGAACAAGACCCGATGAGATAGGCCGTCAATCCCGCGGTCGCGACTTCTAGCGTAATGCCGTAGGTCTTCGTAAAAACCGAAGGGGAAAAGTTTTGCAAGATGCCAGTTGCTGCCGAGGTAAAGAAAAAGAACGCGAACGCAAACCAGATGACGCTGTGGCCCAAAAACGCGAAGGTACCGCCTTCGGGGGTCACTGCCCTTTGCGTCGCTAAGGGTTTGGGTTTTTCTATCACGTCGGTTGCTAAAAAAGCTGCCCGATTAGTAAGCATTAACGCCAAAACGGCGACGCCGAGAACGCCCGCCGCAATTGCAGAAACGCGCCACGAAAAAGTAATGGCAAGACCCACGATAATCGTGGGCGCGATGGCCCAACCGATGTTGCCTACGATCGAATGGACGGAAAACGCGTAAGCGAGATTTTTTTCCGAAATCCCTTTATTGATAATCGAATAATCCGCGGGATGGAAAACGCAGTTCCCGAGTCCGTAGCAGATGCCCGAGGCAATCAGCATGGCGTAATTTTGCGCGCAAGCTAATAGAAAGCTTCCGATCGCGAGCATCGCGATGCCCGCGTTTAAAGAGCGCCTTGCGCCGAACTTATCGACTAAAAAGCCCGAAGTCGCCTGCCCGACGGTGCTCACGACATAAAAAGCCGTCATGATGAAACCCGCTTGCGCGAAATTTAAATCGAACGCGGGCATCAGCCACGGGTAAAGAGGCGGAATCACCAAGTGATAAAAGTGCGACGTCCCGTGCGCGATTCCTAAAAGGACGATGGTGAGCGTATCGGCATTGCTAGTTTTCAAGAGGCGCTCCACAACAGTGTCGACAACGCTAAAGTAAGGAAAATAACAGCTGATAAGCGATTCGTGATTTTTTGTACGGCCGGCGTCCGAATCTTAGAGGCGATGATGCCCGCGATTGTCGCCATGACGCTAAAGACGCAAAAACTAATCACCATAAAGGTCGCGCCCAAAATCAGCATCTGAACGCTGACAGGATAAGCGTCGGGGCCGAGCGTTTAAAATTGCACGAAAAACGCGAGAAAGAAAATCAAAACTTTCGGATTC
>DNBE01000073.1:3994-7359 GCA_003543795.1 Sutterella sp. | reverse complement strand
AACGTTGAAATGTATGAAAGTATTCTCGAGCAGTTAGAAGAGAATCGTTTTTTAACCGAACGGCAAAAAAACGCCATCGATAACGTTTATTTCGGGTTAGTTTTGTAGGGCTTACCTAAAACAAAAAAAATCGGCCGAAAGCATCGAATGCCTTCGGCCGTTTTTGTTTCGGAAATGCTTTTTTTAAGCTTCGTCAAAAAGCTTTAAAAGTTCGTCCACTTTGGCGCTTAAAGCGCCAGAAGCGTCCGCTTTTTCTCGAGATTCAAGTAAAGCGTACGCTAAGCGTAGGCTTGCGAGCACCGCGACATTTTCGGGATTCATCGGTCGCGTCGGATTTTGAATCGAGACCATGAGGTCGTTTACGGTCTTAGCCGCTTCACGCAATTTCGCTTCTTCAGCGGGTTCGACTCGAAGGGGATAGACGCGCCCCATGATTTCGAGTTTAACTTGGATGAAATCAGCCATTTGGCGCGCCTTTTAGTAAGTGTTCGACGGATTTTGTTGCGCGCGCTCGATACTTTCGATTAACGAATCGATTTTGCCGAGCATGCTTTCCGTTTGCGCTTTCGTCATGCCGACGTCCGCTTCCCTAGCCTGAAGCGAGAGCATGAGTTCGGCGTTTTGCTGGCGAAGGCTTTTCACTTCTTCAATTAAGCTTCTGATACGGTCTTCGAGGAGTTCGAGTTTGTTTTCCATAAAAGGGGATGTCCTTTTCTAAAGGGTTTTAAATTACGGTTTGTCAACAACGGTCATTTCGGAACTCGTTGCGTGGAATTCCTCTTTTGACCCGAGAATGATTTTGTCGGCATCGGCTTCGGACGGCATTTCGTTATAAGTAAAGCTCTTGACGCGATCGGTTTCGTCAAAGAAGACGGTCAGACGACGTTTTTCGGGCTCTCCGATGCGAGGATTGACGTAGTAGACGTAATCCCAACGGGATTTATGAAATTCGTCTTTGAGTAACGGCTGCCCGAGTAAAAAGGCGACTTGAGAGCTCGTCATGCCGACTTTGAGTTCATCAATCATCTCGCGGGTAATGAGGTTACCCTGATGAACGTCGGGACGATAGGGCTTGATGAACTGGAAGTACTTCCCCGTGGTTTCGATATGCGAGCCTTCGAAATCAAACCATTTGCCGGGTTCTTTCCAGTTGGCGCAACCGGTTAAAAGGGCGGTTGCGGCGCCCAAGACCAAAAGACTCGAAAAAGAGCGTTTCATCATTAAAAGTCGAATCCCATAAAAATCAATCCGATAATGATAAACCATCATTAGCGTAAATAGCGTCTTCGGCCGCCTTTTTTCGAGCGGCTTCAAGCATCTCGATCGCGTTTTCGCGCGCGGCGGTGCCGACCTTAAGACCCGCGAGCATCCGAGCGATCTCGGAGACGCGCCCTTCGGGCGTTAACGTCGAAACGGAACTCGTCGTTTTGTCGTCAACGGTTTCTTTATGAATAAATAGGTGCGTTGTCGCGAAACTCGCGACCTGCGGTAAGTGCGTAATGCAAAGAACCTGAGGCGAGATAGCTAAGCGCCTTAAAAGCGCGCCCACAACGGAAGCCGTCGCGCCGCCGATCCCCGCGTCAACCTCATCAAAAATAAGCGTTCCGACGGGCGTCGCGCGCGCCGTAATGACCGAGAGCGCCAGGGAAATGCGAGAGAGTTCCCCGCCGCTCGCGACCTTAGCTAAGGGGGCCGGGTCGACGCCTGCGTGGCCCGCCACAAAAAATTCGATATGCTCTAACCCGCCTTCGCCTTCGTCTTGGGAGATGAGGCGCGCTTCAAAGGCGCCGCCTGCCATCGAAAGCGACTGCATGAGTTCGGTCACATCAACGGAAAGCTTGCCCGCGACCGACTTTCTGAGTTTCGTTAAGTCTTTGGCTAGTTTAAGGTAAGCGTCGTGCGCGGCTTTGACTTCCGCTTCAAGCTTTTCGGTATCTAGCGACACGGACAAAGACGCGATTTTCGCTTTTGTGTCCTCAACCTTTTTCCAAAGATTTTCGGGTTCGACATGCGCGCTTCGAGCGGCGTTAAAGTAGGACGATAGCTTTGCGTCAACTTCTTCGAAACTTTCGTCATCCATCTCGTCGTCACGCATTCTCGAGATATCGCGAGCGATTTCGGAAACGGTTTCGGCAGCTTCAGCCAAATCGCCTTGATAGCCTTGAAAGCGGTCGTCAAAAGTTTCTAATCGCGATAAAACGCGACCCACGCGAGAAAGGGTTTCGGTGACGCCTGCCGCGCCCGATAAAAGGGCGTCCGCAAGGCTTAAGTTTTCGGCAATTTCGTGGGCGTTTGCTAACCTCTTATGCTTAGCGTTCAGTTCTTCCCAAAGCCCTTCTTTGGGCTCTAACGGTTCGAGCTCGTCCATTAAAAAGCGTAAGCGCTCGAGCTTTTCTTCGGTCGCTTCACGTTCTTCTTTGGCTTTTTGAAGCGCGACTTGCGCGCTTCGATAAGCCCGATAAGCGTCGGCTACTCGGGCTTTGAGCGGCAAAGCCCCCGCGTGCGCGTCAAAGAGCGCCGTTTGGGCGGAGACTTTCAGGAGCTGCTGATGCTCGGACTGACCGTGGATATCGATTAAGTGAGAAGCGATTTGGCGCGCGAGCGCAGTCGTACTCGGTACGCCGTTAATCGTCATTTTGGATTTGCCGGTTGCGTCAATCGTGCGCATCAAAATGACTTCACCGTCTTCGGTTTCGATATCCGCGTCTCGAAGTAGCGCCTCGACTTCGGGCGTTGTCGTAAAGCGCGCAGTAAGACGTGCGACTTTCGCGCCTTGGGCGACAGGATTTGTTTCAAGTCTAGCGCCCGTTAAAAGAGCAATCGCGTCGATGAGAATCGATTTCCCCGCGCCCGTTTCGCCCGTTAAGACTGTTAAACCGCGCCCCACGGGAAGTGTGAGCGAAGTGACGATGACAAAATTTTCAACGGTCAGTTCGGTTAGCATTTAGCGCTCGGGTTTATCTTCGTTAGGCATCGAGTTCCAATAGAACTTGCGCCTTAAAACTTCGTAATGGTTGTGATCTGCGGGCTCTAATAACGTAAACGCGTTCGCGATTGTCGAAACGCACAAGACGTCTCCCACTTGCATAGGCGTGAAAACCTGCATGTCGCAAAAGACCGCCGCTTCGTGCGCGGCCACAAGCTCAATTTGGACGACGGAGTCTTCTGGCACCACAATCGGACGGCTCGTAAGGGTATGCGGCGCAATCGGCACAATCGTCATGCCTTGGATTTTGGGGTGCATGATAGGGCCCCCGCAAGCCATGGAGTAGGCGGTCGAACCCGTCGCGGACGCGACGATAATGCCGTCCGCGCGTTGCACCGACATCGGGTGGTTATCAACAGACGTCGCGAATTCCACGAGC
>DNBE01000073.1:0-3956 GCA_003543795.1 Sutterella sp. | reverse complement strand
GAATTCCACGAGGGAATTCGCCGCGCCGTGGGTGATGCCCGCGTCGTTGACCGCCGTGCTCTCGAAAACGCATAAGCGATTTCGATATAGGCGCGCCATGAGCATCGCGCGACTATCGGTTTTGTAGTTGCCCGCAAGAATGGCGGGGAGTTTTTCTCGAATTTCGTCTTTGGTAATCGCGGTAATAAAGCCGAGTCTTCCGCCGTTAATCGCGATCATGGGCAGGCGATACTTACGGATTTCGCGAGCGATCCCTAAAGTCGTGCCGTCGCCCCCGATAACAATCGCGACGTCGCACTCTTTCCCGAGGTAGTCGATATCGTACCCAGCAGCGCCTTCGATGGCTTCAGCGGTCGACTTTTCTAGGTAGGCTTCGACTTTATTGTCTTTTAGTACGGCAAGAAGGGTCTCGAGCGCCTCGGTATCCTTCATCGAGCGCCTTAAAAAGATGGCGGCTTTTTTAAAGGTTGCCATGGCTTTCACCTTCTTCGTCAAAGGTCATCTGAGCGCCTACGGTCGAAAACCCGGCGTCCGCGTGAATGACTTCACCCGTGACGGCGGACGACAAGTCAGAAAATAAAAACGCCGCCAAATTCCCGATTTCTTCCGTGGTGACGCACCGTCTCAAGGGTGCGACCGACTCCGTGAAATGCATCATTTTGGAGAAATTTTCAATCGCGGCCGACGATAGCGTTTTAACGGGTCCTGCCGAAATGGCGTTTACGCGAACGCCTTGGGCTCCGAGAGAACCCGCGAGATACCGGACGCTAGCTTCAAGCGCCGCTTTGGCAACACCCATGGTGTTGTAGCGAGGAACGAATTTTTCGGCGCCGAGATAGCTTAACGTCACGATAGACGCTTTCTCTTTCATGACGGGGAGCGCTTCGCGGGTAACAGCCGATAGTGAATAAGCCGAAATATCAAAAGCAACTTTCGCGTTTTCTCGCGTAAAGCCATCTAAAAAGTTCCCCGCGATCGCGTCACGAGGCGCGAAAGCGATGGCATGCAAAAGGCCGTCTAAACGAACGCCGGACGTGGCAAGCGATTCAAAGACCGCTTTAATTGAGGCGTCGTCCGCAACATCCATTTTAAGAAGCGGCGCGTCAAACGATTTCGCGAAAGCCTCAAGGCGCTCTTTTAAGCGGTCGGAGGCGTATGTTAAAACGAGCTTTGCGCCTTCTTTGGCGCAAGCTCGCGCAACGCCCAAAGCAATCGAACGCTCGGAGGCAATTCCGGTAATGAGAAGTGTTTTACCCGCAAGAAAACCCATAGCGCAAGAAAATTCCTTACCACGAAAAAAACGAGTGATTTGAATGGATGAATTGTACCGAAAAGGCACATTCTTTCGTGTCGAAAAGGGTGCCCGAAAAATGCGTCAGAAAAGAATAATCCACCGTTTCTTTTTTCGGTTGCCTTTTTTTCATCGTTGGCAAAAGGCGTAAAACATGCCAAAATCGTTTTTTAGTTTTTTTGATTCTCGAACATTCAAAGTCATGACTCAATTTGTGAAACCCTATCGCATCCGCTTTGCCGATTGTGATATCGCGGGGATTGTTTTTCATCCGCAAGTTTTTTGTATGACAAACGCGCTTACCGAAGACTTCTTTCGTGAAAAGCTCGATTTGCCTTTCGAGACGATGGATGAGGCGGGTTTTATTTTTCCGATTGTGCATATCGAGTGCGACTTTATGAAACCCATGAAAGTGGGGGACGAAATTCTCAAAGTCTTTGAAATCGAGCGAATCGGCAATAGCTCCTTAACCGTTCGCATTTTCTTTAAAAAAGGGGATGATGTCGTTTTCTCTTGCAAAGAAACGATGGTTTGTATGGATTTAAATACAAAGCGCTCGATTGCAATCAACGACGATTTGCGTCACCGTTTAGAAGCTAATCTTTAGAGCGTAAGTTCCGCAAAGGTTGCGGGATAGGCATAAAGGCGCCGAGTAATCTCGCGCCTTTTTTCGTTATCGCCCGCGATAAAAAAGATATCAGGTTCGCTCGTTTTCGCGTCATTTAACAAATCTTTTTGGGCGAGAACCCGTTTGATTTGACGAGCTACCGCCGTATCGGGCGTAAAAAGTTTGACGGCAGGACCCGTAATCGACTCAATCGTCGGCGCTAAAAAGGGGTAGTGAGTGCAACCCAAAACGAGAGCGTCAATTCCTGCTTCGAGCATGTCGTCTAAGTAGGTATGTAAAAGCGCTTTGGTGGCTGGCGTATCTAAGTCGCCCGCTTCTACGCACTCCATAAGACCGGGGCAGCCTTTAGAAATCACTTCAACGTCTTTAGCGTAGTGGTCGATTAATTGCGCGTAGCGACGGCTTGTAGCCGTTCGGGTCGTCGAAATCATTCCGATTTTGCGGGTTTTTGAAAACGTAGCCGCGGGTTTAATCGCGGGTTCGACTCCGATAATGATTTCGTTAGGAAAGCGCGCGCGCAAGGCATCCGCCGCCTCAGCCGTTGCCGTATTGCAGGCAATGACGAGCGCTTTCGCGTTTTCTTTTTCAAATAAAAAGCGCGCGAAGGCCGTGACGCGATCCAAAATAAATTCGGGGGCTTTGTCGCCGTAAGGCGCGTTTGCGCAGTCGCCCGCGTAGAGAAACCGTTCGCCTGGCAGTAAAGCCTTTGCCGCGCGCGCAATCGATAGGCCGCCAAGACCTGAATCAAAAAAAGCAATCGCGCGCGTGTCCATTTGGAATGCGTCCTATGAGAAAATACGTCGTTCGCATTTTAACCTTTTGGAATTGTTTGTAATGGCTCTTTGCGCGCTTTGTCCGAGAAAGTGTGAAGCTAATCGTGAAACCGCCGCGGGACTTAAAAAAAGTATCTGCGGCGCGCCCGCGCGCATTAAGGTGGCGCTTGCTTCCTTGCACCCTTATGAAGAACCCGTCATCGCGGGCGAGAAGGGCGCGGGAACGGTCTTTTTTTCGCATTGCAATTTAAAGTGCGTCTTTTGCCAAAACCACGAAATCAGTCAAGAAGGTTTCGGCTTAGAAATCTCGCGAAATCGTTTAATCGAAATCTTTTTAGAACTCCAAACGAAAGGCGCCGCGACGCTCGAACTTGTGACGCCGGGGCACTACACGGACGAAATCGTCGAAGCGCTCAAGACGGCCAAGGACGAAGGCTTAAAGATTCCCGTCGTGTGGAACTCAAACGCCTATGAGTCCCCCGAAAGCCTTATGAAGCTTTCTGGCTTAGTCGACATTTTTATGCCCGATATGAAGTATTTCGATAACCGCGCTGCCGCAAGATACTCAGGAGTGAGGGACTATTTCCGAATCGCAAGTGAAGCGATTCAAACGATGTTTCGTTTAACAGGGCCTTTTCAAATGGCAGGCGACTCGATGAGGCGAGGCGTTTTAATCCGCCACTTGGTACTCCCAGGTATGACGCAAGATAGTTGCCGGATTCTTAATTGGATTTATGAGAGGTTCGGCGATGCCGTTTATGTCTCGATTATGAATCAATATATGCCGATTTATAAAGCCGAACGTTTCCCTGAAATCAATCGCCCTTTGATGACAGCCGAATACCAAAGGGTCGTGCGCCACGCGCGAACCCTTGGCTTTCAAAACGCTTTTATCCAAGTCGGTAAAACGCAAGATACGCGCTTTATTCCCGTTTTTGACGGGAAGGGTGTCTGACGCCAAGAACCACAAGCAAAAAAAAGCCTCATCGGCAACTTTCCCCAAAAATCGTATGATTACCCTTTAACACTTTTTTAGACGTAAAAGGGATTTTTTCTATGGCAAAGACGGTCATCGCGGGCGCGGGTGTGTTCGGTACGGCGCTTGCGCAACGCTTGGCGCAAAATGCCGAAAACGACGTAACGCTTCATACGATTATTCCTGAAATCGCAAAAGAAATTAACGCCGAACACACGAACTTGCACTACGTGCCGGCTAAACGCTTAAACGAGCGCATTCGGGCAACGACGGATGATGCGATTTTCG
>DNBE01000150.1 GCA_003543795.1 Sutterella sp. | reverse complement strand
CAAGCGAAGGTGCCGTCAGCCGTTTACGAGCCGCCCAAAGGCCAGTACTTTAGGCACGTCGTCAGAAGAGGCGAAACGCTCTCTCGAATCGCCTCTCGCTACGGCGTGACCGTTCGGTCGTTACGTTCGTGGAACCGGCTTAGCTCGAAATCGGTCATTCGCCCCGGACAAAGGTTAAGAATTTGGCTTGCGAACGCGCCCGCGACGCAAAAGACGTCTTCCAAAGTCGTTCGCTATACCGTGCGTTCGGGCGATACGGTCTTTTCGATTGCTAAGCGCTATCGCGTCAGTATCTCCGCGATTAAGCGCGCCAATCGCATGAAGACCTTTGATATCCGTCCGGGTCAAAAACTCATCATCCCGCGGTAAAAAAGGGGTATTTATCGCGAGTACAATATTTGTTTGTTCGTCATTTGCTCACCCAAAGGAAAACAGATGCAAATCTCCTCTCTTTCGGCCTTATCTCCGCTTGACGGCCGTTACGCTTCTCAGACCGACGTTCTTCGCGATATCTTTTCGGAATCCGCGCTCATGCGCTCTCGCGTCTGCGTCGAAGTCGAATGGTTAATCGCGTTATCCGAATTCGAGCTCGAAGAACTCCCCGAAATTTCGGCCGAAGGCAAAGCCTTTTTACGTTCCTTGGTCGACGGTTTTGACGAAAAATCGTGCGCGGAAATTAAAGAAATCGAGAAAACGACCAATCATGACGTTAAAGCCGTCGAGTATTGGATTAAAAATCAAGTCGCTCACGACGAAGAACTCGCTAAAGCAAGCGAATTCGTGCATTTCGGTTGCACGAGCGAAGATATTAACAACACGTCTTACGCGTTGATGCTCACGGCCGGGCGTGCCGCTTTGGTCGAAAACATCAAAGCGATTTACGACGTTTTGGTCGCGAACGCCCACGAGTGGGCGGACGTTCCGATGCTCTCGAGAACGCACGGTCAACACGCCTCTCCCACGACCGTCGGTAAAGAATGGGCAAACGTCGCGAGCCGCCTTAATATCGCATTGGACGACCTTCGCTCGATTGTCATTCGCGCCAAATTAAACGGTGCCGTCGGCAATTACAACGCGCATGTGATTGCCTACCCCGAAAAAGATTGGGAAGCTTTCTCTAAAAAGGTTGTCGAGGAACGCCTCGGGTTGACCTTTAACCCGTACACGATTCAAATCGAACCGCATGACTACATGGCCGAAATCTTTCACGCCATGGTGCGCGCCAACACGATTTTGCTTGACCTCGATCGCGATCTCTGGGGCTACATCTGCTTAGGCTACTATCGCCAAAAACTCAAAGAAGGCGAAGTCGGTTCTTCGACCATGCCGCACAAGGTCAACCCGATTGACTTCGAGAATTCCGAAGGAAACCTCGGCATCGCGAACGCCCTTTTGACGCACTTGGCGGGTAAATTGCCGATTTCTCGTTGGCAGCGCGATTTAAGCGACTCGACCGTGTTGCGTAATTTGGGCGTTGCTTTCGGGTACACGTTCGTGGGCTTTAACGCGCTCATGCGCGGGTTAGGAAAACTCCAATTAAACGAAAACGTCGTTCGTGACGACCTCGATGCCGCTTGGGAAGTGTTAGCCGAAGCCGTGCAAACGGTCATGCGTCGCTACGGCGTACCGAGACCCTATGAGCAGCTCAAGGCTTTAACTCGCGGCAAGGGTATTACGCCCGAGACGATGCGCGACTTTATTTCGACCTTGGCAATTCCCGAGGACGCTAAAGCGAGACTTTTAGCGTTAACGCCCGCGACCTATATCGGGAAAGCCGTCGAACTCGCGAAAAAGATTTAAAAAAAGCGAACTTTTGCGAGATTTTTAATCATCTCGTAAAGGGCAAGACAAGCGGCCGAAGTTTCGGCCGCTTAATTTTTAAGCAAAAATCGGTTATCAAATCCCCCGTTTGCTAAAATGCTCAGGTTCATTTAGCTAATCTTTATTCCAAGTATTGACGGGCAAAACTCATGGCCACTCACATTGTTCGTAGAAGCGATTACACGCCGCCCACTCATCGAATCGAAAGCGTTTTTTTGGAATTTCATCTTCACCCGACGCGCACCTGCGTGACAAGCTCTATGCGTGTTGCCCCCGTCGAAGGCGCGCCGACGACGGACTTGGTTTTAAACGGCCGTGAGCTTGAGCTCGAATTCATCAAAGTCGACGGTCTCGTCATTCGCGAAGAAAAAGGGCAATTTAAGTGCGAGGATTCGGGCGATATCGTCATTGCCAAAATCGACCGCCCCGTCACGATCGAGATTCGTAACTACATCAACCCGCAAGCTAATACGTCGCTGATGGGTCTTTACCTTTCGCACGGAAACTTTACGACCCAGTGCGAGGCCGAGGGTTTCAGACGGATTACGTACTTCATGGACCGTCCCGACGTGTCCACCAAATTTACAGTCCGAATCAACGCTCCGAAACTCGTTTGCCCGGTCACGCTCAGTAACGGTAACTTAATCGACGAAGGCGACATTAACGAGATTTGGCACTATAGCGTCTGGGAAG
>DNBE01000020.1 GCA_003543795.1 Sutterella sp. | reverse complement strand
GGGTCGACGGCAGGATAAATACCTAAAGCCGCGATATCGCGAGACAGAACGACGGTCGCGTCCAAGTGACCGAAAGTCGTCGCGGGAGACGGGTCGGTTAAGTCGTCCGCGGGGACGTACACGGCCTGAATCGAAGTAATGGAACCGACTTTCGTTGACGTAATACGTTCTTGCAACTTACCCATTTCTTCGGCAAGGGTAGGCTGATAGCCCACGGCCGACGGCATACGGCCGAGCAGGGCGCTCACTTCCGTACCCGCGAGGGTGTAACGATAAATGTTATCGATAAAGAGCAAAATGTCGCGACCTTCGTCACGGAAGGCTTCGGCCATCGTCAAACCGGTCAAAGCTACGCGAAGACGGTTGCCCGGGGGTTCGTTCATCTGACCGAACACCATGGCGACCTTATCAAGGACCTTCGATTCTTCCATTTCGTGGTAGAAGTCGTTACCTTCACGCGTACGTTCGCCGACGCCCGCGAAAACGGAATAACCGCCGTAAGCCTTGGCGATGTTGTTGATGAGTTCCATCATGTTGACGGTCTTACCGACACCGGCGCCGCCGAAGAGACCGACCTTGCCGCCTTTGGCGAACGGGCAGATCAAGTCGATGACCTTAATACCCGTTTCGAGCAAGTCGACCGACGGGCTCAATTCGTCAAACTTCGGAGCCGGCTGGTGGATAGCGCGGCGCTCTTCTTCTCCGATCGGACCGCAGTCATCGACCGGGCGACCGAGAACGTCCATAATACGGCCCAATGTCTTGGGGCCCACCGGGACGGTGATTCCTTTTCCGGTATTGCGGACTTTCATACCGCGCTGCAGACCGTCAGACGACCCCATGGCGATGGTACGTACCACGCCGTCACCTAACTGCTGCTGAACCTCGAAGGTCAAACCTTCTTCAGCCAGCGTATTTTTTTCATCCTTTTCCAGAATCAGGGCATCGTAAACCTTGGGCATGGCATCGCGGGGGAACTCGATATCGACCACGGCGCCAATGACCTGAACGATTTGTCCAATACTCATGGGTTTTCCTCTTTAAGACACTGCAGCCGCGCCGCCCACGATTTCGGTAATCTCCTTCGTGATGGCCGCCTGACGGGTCTTGTTGTAAACAAGTTGCAGTTCGCCGATAAGCTTCTTGGCGTTGTCGCTAGCGGCCTTCATGGCCACCATACGCGCGCTTTGCTCGGAAGCCATGTTCTCTGCAACAGCTTGATAAATTAATGCTTCGACATAGCGCTTGAGCAATATGTCGAGAACGGCGACATCGCCCGGCTCGTAGATGTAATCCCACGAGAATTCCCGTTTGGCTTCGCCGATCTGCTCCAGTCGATCTGACGACAAAGGCAAAAGTTGTTCGATGACGGGTTCCTGCTTCATAGCGTTGATGAAGCGCGAATAGGCGATATAGATCTTGTCGATCTTGCCCTGCGCGAACATCTCGAGCTGCATGTCAATCGTACCGATCAGCCTTTCGAGCTGCGGTTTATCGCCCAATTGCGTCGCCGAAGTCACGACTTCGATGCCGCTTCTTTGCAGGAATCCGAGACCCTTGTTGCCGATGGCGCTTGCAATAACCTCTTGGTTTTGCGCGCGCCAATCTTTGATTTGGTTCCAAACCAGACGCTGAATATTGGTATTGAGCGCCCCGGCCAGACCCTTGTCCGTCGTCACCATGATCAGACCGATTTTGCCGGTGGTCTGCTTGTGCTCGCGCAAGTACGGATGGTCCGTACTGACGTTCGCACTGGCCAAATGCGCGGCAAGCGTACGGATAAGCGTTCCGTACGGACGGGCCGCACGCATGCGGTCCTGAGCCTTGCGCATCTTGGATGCCGCCACCATCTGCATCGCTTTTGTGATCTTTTGCGTGTTTTTCACGCTCGCGATCTTCGTGCGTATTTCCTTGGTGCTAGGCATGTGGTCCTCTAGGTGTGTCGACCGAAACCATTAATAAGTTCCGTTATTTTTGAAATCGTTGCAAGCGTCAAGCAACTTGGCACGGTCTTCGTTATCGAGTTCTTTCTTGGACTGGATACCGTCAACGAGCGCCTTGTACTTGGTGCCCACGAATTCACGCATACCGCGTTCGAACCGCAACGCGTCCTTAACGGAGACATTGTCGTAAAAACCTTGTTCGACCGAGAAAAGGACAAGCGCCTGTTCCCAGATCTCAAGGGGTTGGTATTGCGGTTGCTTCATCAACTCGGTTACGACGCGACCGCGATCGAGCTGCTTACGAGTCGCTTCGTCAAGGTCGGAAGCAAACTGCGCGAAAGCGGCCAATTCACGGTACTGAGCCAAAGCCAAACGGACACCGCCGCCCAACTTCTTGATGAGCTTCGTTTGCGCGGCGCCGCCGACGCGGGACACCGAGATACCGGGGTTGATGGCGGGACGAACGCCCGCGTTAAAGAGGTCGGTTTCAAGGAAAATCTGGCCGTCCGTAATGGAAATGACGTTCGTCGGAACGAAAGCCGTCACGTCGCCCGCTTGCGTTTCAATAATCGGCAAAGCGGTCAACGACCCGGTCTTACCCTTGACTTCGCCTTTGGTGAAGCGCTCGACGTAAGCGGGATTCACACGAGCCGCGCGTTCAAGCAAACGGCTATGTAAGTAAAAGACGTCGCCCGGATACGCTTCGCGTCCCGGCGGTCTGCGAAGTAAAAGCGAAATCTGACGATAGGCCCAGGCTTGCTTCGTTAAGTCGTCGTAAACGATGAGGGCGTCTTGACCGCGATCGCGGAAGTATTCACCCATCGTCGCGCCGGCATAGGGCGCGATGTATTGCAAAGCGGCGGACTCGGAAGCAGAAGCGGCCACAACGATCGTGTACGCCATGGCGCCGTGCTCTTCGAGCTTACGGACGACGTTCGCAATCGTGGAAGCCTTTTGACCGATAGCGACATAAACGCAAATCAGGTCTTTGCCTTTTTGGTTAATAATCGTGTCAAGAGCGACCGCGGTCTTACCGGTTTGACGGTCGCCGATGATTAATTCACGCTGGCCGCGTCCGATCGGCACCATGGCGTCGATGGACTTCAAACCCGTTTGAACGGGCTGGCTCACGGATTGGCGATCGATGACGCCGGGGGCAACCTTTTCGACGACGTCATATTCGTCGGTTTCGATCGGGCCTTTGCCGTCGACGGGCTGACCGAGGGCGTTAACCACGCGGCCGATCAATTTCGGACCGACGGGTACGGAAAGAATGCGACCCGTCGTCTTGACGGTGTCGCCTTCGGAAATGTGTTCATAGTTACCGAGAATAACCGCACCGACGCTGTCGCGCTCGAGGTTAAGCGCAAGGCCGAACGTATTGTTGGGGAACTCCAACATTTCGCCTTGCATGACGTCGGAAAGACCGTGGACGCGGCAGATGCCGTCCGTCACGGTTACGACGGTGCCCTGAGTGCGAAGATCAGCGGAGACCCCGAGGCCTTCGATGCGTTTTTTCAGCAGTTCACTGATTTCACTAGGATTGAGTTGCATTTGTTACAGCTCCGATATTTATGCGGTGAGCGATTCTTGCATTTGGGCAAGACGCGTTCTAATCGATCCGTCGAGGACAGAGTCGCCGACCCGCACGCGCACGCCGCCAATAAGTTCCTTATTGACCGTGACGACGGGGGTGAGCTTGACCCCGGGGAAACATTTGCCTAAGGATTGCACGAGCGCATTAACCTCACCGTCTTCCATCGGGAAAGCGGATTCGATGTAAGCGTCGGCAACGCCTTCGGAGAGATTCTTGATTTCACGAAATTGCCGGGCAATTTCGCCCATCGCTTCGAGGCGAGCGTTTTCGACGACGATCCGCAAGAGATTGAGCGCCAATTCGGGCGCGTTCTCGGGCAACATTCCCGCGACGGTGTCGTAGAGCATATCGTCGGTGACTTTCGGGTCACCGATAATGTTCGCCATTTCGGGCGAGGCGACTGTCTGTGCGATAAAGTCGACACATTGAGCCAATTCCTCGGCTTGTTTTTTCCCCGTTTTCGCTTCAACGGCCGCTTTTAAAAGGCCTTGGGCGTAGGGGCGGGCAATCGTGGAAAGTTCGGCCATTGTCAGAGCCTCGCTTTCAAGTCTTCAAGCATCCGGGCGTGAACCTCGGCATTGACTTCACGAAGCAGAATCTTCTCGGCGCCTTCGACGGCCAAACGAGCAACGTCGTTTCTGAGCGCCTCGCGAGCCTTTTGGGCTTCTTGAAGAATTTCCGCTTTGGCGGATTCGATGATTCGATCGGCTTCAATCTGAGCCTGGGCTTTGGCTTCTTCGATAATCGCCTGAGCGCGTTTTTCGCTATCGGTGACAATCGTCATGCCTTGCGCGCGAGCCTCATCCTTAATGCTCTGCCCTTCTTTTTGGGCGGCTTCTAAGGCTTGAGCACCCTTATCCGCGGCAGCCAGACCTTCGCCAATCTTTTTTCTCCGCTCATCAATCGCTCGAATAAGCGGCGGCCAGATGTACTTCATCGTGACAATCGCACCGATGAAGAGCACGAGCAGCTGTACGAAGAGTGACGCGTTGATATTCATATTTCGAACCCCATGTTGTCGCATGCGCGACAACTATCGTTAATAAAAATGACGTTTGTTTTTTATTAGCCGACAAACGGGTTAGCGAAGGCGAACATCATAGCGATACCGACACCGATCAGGAAGGCGGCGTCAATCAGACCGGCAAGAAGGAACATCTTGGTCTGAAGGGCGTTCATCAGTTCAGGCTGACGAGCGGCGGCTTCGAGGTATTTGGAACCCATGATACCGATACCGATACAGGCACCGATGGCACCGAGACCGATAATAAGACCGGCGGCCAAGGCAACAAATGCGACATTAGTCATTGCAAAACTCCTTAACGTTTTAAAGAAGTGAAAGTTAGATGAAATTAGTGATTACCCGTTAGTGGCTTTCGTGAGCCTGACCGATGTAAACAAGGGTCAGCATCATCATGATGAAGGCCTGTAACAAAACAATAAGCACGTGGAAAAGCCACCAGCAGATGCCTGCGATAACGTGTCCCGTCACCCCGAAGGCGGCAAGACCGACGGAACCGTCGAGCAAACAACCTCCTAGGAGAGCGATCAGGAAAAACAGTAATTCTCCGGCGTACATATTCCCGAACAACCGCATGCCCAGGGACACGCACTTGGCGACGTACTCGATGATGTTGAGGGCGAAATTAAAGGGCCAAAGGCAGATGTTGTTGCCAAACGGAGCCGTAAAGAGCTCGTGGGCAAATCCGCCGAAACCTTTAATTTTGATGCCGTAGTACAACATCAAGATCAGTACGCCCACGGAAATTCCCATCGTGCCGTTTAGGTCGGCGGTGGGTAAGGGACGTAAGTGACCGATGCCGAACCACCCCGCGATAAGGGGCAGCAAATCGACCGGAATAAGGTCGATGGCATTCATCAGCACGACCCACACGAACACCGTCAAAGCGAGCGGGGCAACGAAAGTTCTGTCTCCGTGAACGATAGATTTCGCTTGTTCGTCAACCATCTCGACGAGCATTTCCACGGCGCACTGCCAGCGACCCGGAACTCCGGAAGTCGCTTTGTGCGCCGCCTTGTACAAGATGTACAAGGTAACGGCTAACATCAAGATGGAAAACGTCAGCGTATCGAAATTGATAACAGAAAAGTCGATGATGCCCGCCTGCTTGGCAGACGACAGATGCGTCAGGTGGTGAGTTATGTACTCGGTAGCGGTGAGAGCTTCAGCTGACATGTTTTATTCTCGGATTAACAATCCTAAAAAAGAACAGTTGAGAACCGCAATCAGGGTAACGATTGCCGCTCCCCAAACAAAGTTCCCGTACAAAACGACAACTAGATACAAAAGCATCCCCGTTGCCGCCAATTTAATGATTTCGCCCGCTAAAAACGCAACCGCGCCCGCCGTCGCTTTTCCAGAAGCAAAAACGAACAGATTGAGCGCAAAAAGCGCGTTCGGCACCCAGCAGGCAAAACCCGTTAAAAGTGCAGAAACAGCCGCACCCCGTCCCGAACACATCCAGGACAGACATGCGACCGAAAGCGTAACGACAACCTGCAAAAGGAGAACTTTTCTCATGCTTTAAGGATCGAAGATCCCTCCCGCAGACAATCATTATGGTGCGGAATTATACGGAAGGAGCGGGTCTCAGACAAGGCAAAAAAGGGCCCTTTTTTGCTTGATTTTGCTTAAAAAACAGGCAGTTTAAAAAAGGCGGCCGATCGGGCCACCTTCTTTAAAAACGAAACGATTACGACTTCACGCCGAACCGCTCGAGTAGGCCGTCCAATTCATCGTAGTTCGAAAACTCGATCACAAGGCGTCCTTTACCTTTTTTATTGGCGCGGATGCGTACCGGGGCGCCCAAAACGTCAGCCAAAGCGTTTTGCGCTTTAAGGGTATCGGCGTCAACCTCGCCTTTTTGCTTAGGCTTAGCGCTATTTTCGGCTTTACGAGCGGCAATGAGCTTTTCGGTTTGGTAAACCGAAAGGCGCTTCGCGATCACCTCTTGGGCGGTCGCGACTTGGTCGCCCCCGTCCAAAGCCAACAGCGCTCTCGCGTGCCCCATACTTAACGCGTCCGTTAAAAGCAACTCTTGGACGGGCTTCGTAAGCTTTAATAAACGCAAAAGGTTCGTGACTTGCGAGCGGCTCTTCCCCACGGCTTTAGCGGCCGTTTCGTGGGTCATCTTAAATTCTTTAACCAAGCGGTCGATACCCGTCGCTTCTTCAAGGGGATTTAAGTCTTCGCGTTGGATATTTTCGATTAAAGCGATGGCTAACGCCTGTTCGTCACCGATTTTTCGAACGATAACGGGGACTTTTTTCAATCCCGCGATTTGCGCCGCGCGATAACGTCTTTCACCCGCGATGATTTCAAAACGGTTTTTGGGTAGGCTTCTGACCAAAATAGGCGAAATGATGCCTTCTTGACGGATGGAGGCCGCTAAGTCGTTTAAAGAGGCCTCATCCATCTTCGTTCTCGGCTGATAGCGGCCGGCAACGAGCGCCTCAATCGCGACTTCTTTTAAACCCTCGGACGCTTTTTCTGACGTCGCGGGGGTCATCTTTTTACCGAGTAAGACATCTAACCCGCGACCGAGCCCTCTTTGTTTTTTGGCTGCCATTTTCTCAATTTCCTTTTACTTTACGTTTAAATTTTTTCATGCGACGCAAAAATTCCTGACCGAAAGCTCGGTAGGCTTTGGCGCCTTTACTCGACTTGTCGTAAACGACGCCCGGCATCAAATAGCTCGAGGCCTCGGCCAAACGGACGTTTCTCGGAATGACGGTCGAAAACACGTTCTCACCGAAAAATTCATCAAGTTGGTCGCTGACTTGTTGTTGCAAAGATGTCCTCGGATCAAACATCACGCGCAAAAGCCATAAGAAACTTAAGTTCGGGTTTTTACCCTCGCGAATGCGTTCGATACTGTGAACGAGGTCCGAAACGCCCTCCATCGCGAAATACTCGCATTGCATAGGAATGATGACGCCTTTGGCGCAGCAAAAGGCGTTTGTCGTCAAAAGCGATAAAGACGGCGGGCAATCGATGAGAATGTAGTCGTAGCGTTTGTCGACGGCAGATAAAATCGCGGAAAGACGCTGATCTCGGTCTTCGAGTTCGTAGAGCTCGATTTCGGCGCCCGCTAAATCACGGTTTGAGGGCAATAAGTCATAGCCGCCCGCTTCGCTTTTTACGCAAACTTTCTCGAACGTCGTTTCGCCGAAAAGAAGGGGATAGAGCGTTTCGGTAATGTTGTCTTTCACAAAACCGCTTGCGGACGTGGCGTTCCCCTGGGGATCTAAATCTACTAGCAATACGCGTTGGTTATTTTCCGCCAAGACGGCGGCCATATTAACCGCCGTGGTCGTTTTACCCACACCGCCTTTTTGATTCGCGACACAAAAAATCAGAGCCATTCAATCTCCCGTCGTGACAGTTTTTTGCATTCTTACACAATCCGCGAAAAAACGAAAATTTAAAATTGAAAAAACCGCGAAGAAAGACAAAAAATTTTTAGGAGTGTTTCACGTGAAACATCGCGGAAAAATCGCGAAAAGACGACTTTATTTCAAAAAATACCCGTTTTATATATATTTTCTTTAGATTTTTAGGTTTCTTATTAAATGAAATTGCTTTTTATCTATTTGTAATTTAAATAGATTTTTATGATTTTGTTGAAGATTTAAGCAATTTAATTAAAACTTTGTTTGACGCTGTTAGTATTCGTGTTGCGAAATTTTTGAAGTTTTTAAGCTTTTTTTAGCCAAAATCACCAAATGGCGTTCCTCGTTTAAAAACGGAACGGAAAGTTGGATTACTTGTTTGACTAAAAAGTTTTTAGGTAACCGTTCGATTTCGTCTTTCGGAAATTTTCCCTTCATGGCCATCCATTGCGTTTTATCAACTGCGAATTTTTTCGTTAAATTCACAAAATCTTCTAAGGACGCGAACGCGCGAGAAGAAATCGCGTCAAAAACGGCGTCTGGCATTTCTTCAACGCGGCCGACGAAAATGTGAACGTTCGTGAGGTTGAGTTCAACCGCGACTTGCCGCAAAAACGCGGCTTTCTTTTTGACGCTATCGCAAAGCGTGATTTCGTAATTCGGAAAATAAATCGCAAGCGGAATGCCCGGAAGGCCTCCGCCCGAGCCGACGTCAAGTACTTTAGCGGTGTTACCGAACGTTTTTTGATAAGTCGCCACAATCGATAACGAATCGAGTATGTGGCGGATGACCACATCGTCTTCGGAATCGATTGCCGTCAGGTTATAGGTTTTATTCCATTTAAGGAGCAACCGACCGAAGGCAAGTAGCTTATCGAGTACCTCGTCCGTTATGGAAAGGCCGAGCACTTTCGCGCCGTCTTTTAATAAGTCGCTAGTCATCGCTCGCGCCTTTTTGAGACGCGTGAGACGCGCGCAGTTTTAAAAGAATTTGCAAAATCGCTGCCGGCGTCACGCCCGAAATACGGCTAGCCTGGCCGATCGTTTCGGGGCGATATTTTTTAAGTTTTTCGCGAATTTCAAAAGAAAGCCCTTTGATTGCCTCATAGTCGAAGTTCGCGGGAATCTTCTGTCTGTCGTGGCTTTGCAGCTTTTTAACTTCTTCTTTTTGCCGGTTGATATAGCCCGAATATTTCACGGCGATTTCGACTTGGAAGACTTCGGTAGGCGTCAACGTCTCACCGCGATAGTCTTTACCGTCTTTACGAACCATATGAGTCAATGTTTCATGTGAAACATTCGGACGGCTTAATAGATTAAATAATGAATATTCGCGTTCAATCGGAGCGCCTAAGACACGCGCGGTTTCGCTTGCCTCCACCTTATCGGGATGTACCCAGGTCTTTTGTAAACGCGCGATTTCTCGCGTAATGCGTTCGTGTTTATTGCAAAAGAACGCCCATCTTGTGTCATCGACCAGACCCAATTCGCGCCCGATGGGCGTCAATCTTTCGTCCGCGTTATCTTCTCTGAGACTCAATCTAAATTCCGCGCGAGAAGTAAACATGCGATACGGTTCGTTGACGCCCTTCGTAATCAGGTCGTCGACCATCACGCCGATATAAGATTCTTCGCGACCCGGGCACCACGGTTCTTTATCCTGAACGCGTAGCGCCGCGTTGATGCCCGCTAAAAGCCCTTGCGCCGCGGCCTCTTCATAGCCCGTCGTGCCGTTGATTTGACCCGCGAAAAAGAGGTTTTGGATTTTTTTGGTTTCGAGAGACGACTTTAATTCTCTCGGATCATAAAAATCGTACTCAATCGCGTACGCCGGGCGAATCATGTGAACGTTTTCCAACCCGGCAATCGAATGATAGAAATCCAATTGCACGTCAAAAGGTAAGCTCGACGATAAACCGTTCGGATAATAAACGTGCGTTGAAAGACCTTCTGGCTCCAAAAAGACATGGTGCGAGTCTTTGGACGCGAATCGCACGACCTTATCTTCAAAAGACGGACAATAGCGAGGGCCGATGCCTTCGATGATGCCCGAATATAGGGGCGACTTGTGTAAGTTGTTTCTTACGATCTCATGCGTCGTCATATTCGTTGCCGTAATAAAGCAAGGTACTTGACGCGGATGCGGATAAGCGGGCTCTAGCATACTAAAGGAGGGTATGTTTTCCGTAATCCCTTCTTGGCGAACGCATTTCGCGAAATCGATGGTGCGACCGTCAAGCCTTGCGGGCGTTCCCGTTTTGAGGCGCCCTTTGGGCATCCCCATTTCATTTAAGCGCCTAGCTAAGGCTAACGACGCGGGGTCACCCGCACGACCCGCGCTATAGTGTTCTAACCCGATATGAATCAAACCGTTTAAAAACGTGCCCGCGCAAAGAACGACCGTCTTCCCGTAAATTTGAACGCCGGTTTGGGTGACGACGCCTTCGACACGGTCGCCTGAAACCATAATATCGTCCACCGCTTGCTGAAAGACCGTCAACCCCGGTTGACGTTCGATTGTCGAGAGCATATTGACGCGATACAGTTCTCGATCGATTTGAGCGCGTGTCGCTCTGACGGCCGTTCCTTTCGAGTCGTTCAAAATGCGAAATTGAATGCCCGAAGCGTCGGTGACTTGCGCCATGGCACCGCCCAACGCGTCGATTTCGCGCACGAGATGGCTTTTACCGATACCGCCGATCGACGGATTACACGACAACTGTCCGATGGTTTCGATGTTGTGGGTAACGAGCAAGGTCTTCGCGCCCATTCTCGCAGCGGCGAGACACGCTTCCGCGCCCGCGTTGCCGCAACCCACCACGATGACGTCATATTTTTCAGGATAAATCATTACTTCTACCGATGTTTCACGTGAAACATTATTTTCCAATACAGAATCGACTGAAAATCATGCCTAACAGATCTTCAGTCGGCGTTTCGCCGACGATTTCGCCTAGTGCGTCAGCGGCAAGGCGTAACTCTTCAGCCAAAAGTTCTAAAACCGGCAGCTCCGACTCGGCGATAGCTACGGCCGTGTCGATATGCTCGCCCGCCTCTTGTAAGTTTTGTAAGTGCCGCTCGCGAGCTAGATATATGTTTTCGTCGGACTGCTCCCAGCCCGCCAACCTCAAAATCGTCTGTCTTAAATCTTCGAGACCTTCGCCCGTCGCCGCGGAAATAGGAAGGCCTTCAAAGTTTGATGTGCCTTTGACCTTATCGACCTTATTGACGACTTCGATAACAGGCACACGACGTCCGACGCGGGTAACGATTTCTTTCAGAATGCGGTTACCTTCTTCGTTATCGACCTCTTCGCTCGCGTCCGTAATACGAATGATGATGTCGGCTTTGCCGATGATGTCAAACGTTCGTTCGATACCGACTTTCTCGACTCGATCTTCAGTTTCTCGAAGACCCGCCGTATCGACAAGTCGAACGGGGACGCCTTCAATCGATACCGTATTCTCAATTCGATCGCGAGTCGTCCCCGCGACTTCGGTGACAATCGCGATATCTTCGCCGCTTAGAGCGTTCATGAGGCTTGATTTGCCCACATTGGGGCTTCCGACAAGCACCACGGTCACGCCTTCTCGCAACATGCTACCTTGGCGAGAGGCTTTATAAATCGCGGTAAAGCGCTCCTGGCACCCCTTTAATCGCTCTTTAATTCGAACCAAAGCCAAATCGTCGATATCTTCTTCAGGAAAATCGATAAGTGCTTCGACGTGCGCGCGAAGGTCGATCAAATCGTCTGTAAGTTCATGTATTTTATGAGAAAATTCACCTGTTAACGATCTCGTTGCCGCGCGAACGGCACTCTCCGACCCGGCATCGATCATGTCGGCGACGCTTTCGGCCTGAGATAAGTCAATCTTGCCGTTTAAAAACGCGCGTTTTGTAAACTCTCCGGGCTGCGCTAAACGCAAACCGTAAGGACGTCCGATTTCGAGCAATGCTTTGACGAGCATATTAAGAACCACGGGACCGCCGTGCGCTTGAAGCTCAAGGACCGTTTCGCCCGTATAAGAGCGCGGTGCCGGGAAGTAAAGCGCCAAACCCTCGTCTAAAGTCGCGCCAGCCGCGTCTTTAAAGACACGAAGGTGCGCGTAGCGAGGCTTTAAGGGCGCCTGATTCTCAAAATAGCGCTTTGCAATCGCGTCAACGTCTTCAATCGAGCCCGATACCCTTACGATACCGACGCCCGATCGCCCGAAGGCCGTTGCTTGCGCCACGATAGGCGCTTTGTCATCAAACATTTTTATGCTCAAAACCGTTGTTAGGCGTCCTTCGGAGAACCCTCCGAAGGCTTTGATTTAAAAAGTTTTTAATTATCGCACACCTTGAATCCGAACCCCAAGCATTAAAAAGCCTTCTCATAGAGGTAAAACTTTTATTTATCGAGTTGATATTGCTTGAAAAAACGGTCGCTTTTTTCTATCGTTTTAGCGTTTTAAGATTCGCTTCAGATTTTTTGAGGTATCTCTTCCGTGACAAACCGATTTTCTCACCCCTATCTTCCGAATTCCGCACCGGAAATCAAAGCCCAAATGCTCAGTTATCTCGGGATTGATAATGTCTCCGATATTTACCGCCAAGTCATCCCTGACGAACTTCTATTTAAGGATCGCTTGCGCTTACCCGAAGCCGTTCGTTCCGAGTTCGAACTCAAGCGCCGCGTGATGGGATTACTTAATAAAAACCAAACGACCGAAGAATTTATCAGCTTCTTGGGCGCAGGCTGCTACAAGCACCAAATCCCCGCTGTCTGTGACGAAATGGCGATGCGAGGTGAATTCCTAACGGGCTATTGCGGAGATACCTATTCCGACCACGGCAAAATGCAAGCGATTTTTGAGTACACGAGCTTGCTTGGCGAACTGCTTGACGCCGATGCCGTAAGCTACACGACGTACGACGCCGGTCAATCGGTAAGTTCAGCCTTAAGAATCGCGGCTCGTGTTCTAAAAGCCAAAGGCAAAACCGCAAAAAGAGCGCTTGTGCCCGCGAGCATGAATCCGGAAATTTTTTCGCAAGCAAAGGCCTATTGCGAAAGCGAACTCACGCTTGAAAAAGTCGCGATGCGAAGAGACGGTCTTCTGATGGATCTCGAAGATTTGAAGGCAAGACTTTCAAAGGGAGAAGTTGCGGCCATCCTCTACGAAAATCCTTCTTACTTAGGCTTTTTTGAAACGCAGGGGCAACAAATTGCCGATTTAGCGCATGAGGCGGGCGCGCTTTGCGTCGCGGTCGTCGAGCCCGCGGTGATGGGCGTAATGGAAAGTCCTTTAAACCAAGGTGCGGATTTAATCTGCGGTGATATACAGTCACTGGGAATGCACATGCAGTTCGGCGGCGGCCAAGCGGGCTTTATCGCTTGCGCTCAAGACGTCGAACTCTTAAAGCAGTTTCCGACTTATATGTACGGGATTTGCGAAACGGAAAAGCCCGGCATCTACGGGTACGGCCGCGCGATGAATTATCGGTGTTCTCACGGCTCTCGCGAAAAGGCTAACGAATTCTTCGGAACCGCGACGGGCTTATGGTGCATTACGGCAGCCGTTTATTTGGCGAGCATGGGTCCGGCAGGCATGCGTGAACTCGGAGAAAATATTCTCGTCAATACGCATTACGCGATTGAAACATTAAAGACGGTCCCTCGCATAAAAGTAAATCCGTCAGGCTCCGCGAATTTCCAAGAATTTGTCGTCGACTTTACGGATACCGGCAAAACCGTGAAAGAGGTTAATGCCGCGCTCTTAAAAGAAGGGATTTTCGGAGGGAAAGATCTTTCCGAAG
The DNA here is from genome assembly GCA_003543795.1 of Sutterella sp. Taxonomy (GTDB): domain Bacteria; phylum Pseudomonadota; class Gammaproteobacteria; order Burkholderiales; family Burkholderiaceae_F; genus Aphodousia. The sequence goes on along the minus strand of DNBE01000020.1, from coordinate 6,816 downwards.
ATTTCCCGGAACTCGGCCAATCGGCACTTTATTGCGTAAGCGAACTCACCAGCCAAAGCGACATCGAGCGTTTACGCGACGCTTTCTTAAAAGTTTCGGAGGGCCGATAATGAGTTACATTTACTGTAAACGCGATTTCCAAGAAGCCCGTTGGGACGAACCGATTATTATGACGCTCGGCGAAAAAGGTCAGCGCGCGCTTTTAGTTCCGAAGCCTTCGGACGCTGCACGTCAAGCGGCCGTCGGAAAAGAACTTCTACCGAAAGAGTTAATTAGGAAAAACGCGCCGAAACTTCCCGAACTTTCTCAGATGCAAGTCGTCAGACATTTCACGCGCTTATCGCAAGAAATCCTCGGGACGGACGTCAATATCGATATCGGTCTCGGGACTTGCACGATGAAATATAGCCCCAAGATTCACGAACAATTCGTGCGCTCGGAAAAGTTAACGGAATTGCACCCCTATCAAGACGCTTCGACTGTTCAAGGGATTCTACAAATCATCTATGAACTCGAAGGCTTTATTCGTGAAATCTCCGGGATGGATGCCGTGAGTCTCCAACCTTCGGGCGGCTCACAAGCCGTCTTCGCTAACGTCGAAACCCTTCGCGCTTATTTAAAAGCCAAAGGGGAATTAGAGACTCGGAACGAAATCATTACGACGGCTTTATCACACCCGTGCAATCCAGGTGCCGCCGCAACCCTCGGCTTTAAAGTTTTAACGCTACAACCGGGACCCGACGGACTACCTTCTTTCGATGACTTAAAGAAATTACTCTCAAACCGCACCGCAGCTTTGATGATAACGAATCCGGAAGATACGGGTATTTACAATCATCGTATAAAAGAGTTTGTCGATGCCGTTCACGCTGCAGGCGGTCTTTGTATTTATGATCAGGCGAACTTAAACGGACTTTTCGGTATCGCCAGAGCCAGAGAAGCAGGGTTCGATATGTGTAGTTATAACTTACACAAATCGTTTTCATCGCCTCACGGCTGTCAAGGCCCTGGAACGGGCGCGCAATGCGTCAGAGACTTTCTCGCGCCCTTCCTTGCTTCGCCTCGCGTCACTTTTGACGGGAATCGCTACGCTTTTGCCGCGCCGAACGAAAAAAGCATCGGCAAACTTCGCAAGTTCTACGGCGTTCCCGCCGTTCTCGTTCGCGCTTATGCGTATATCTTGAGTCTCGGCGCGGAGGGCTTAAAGGAAGTGGCCGAACTTTCCATTCTCAACAATAACTACATGCTTAAAAAACTCGAATCGGTGCCTGGCTTAAGTTTGCCCTTAGCCCCGGGTGTGCCTCGCTTAGAGCAAGCACGTTTGAGTTGGGAAAAGCTCCTTGCCGATACGGGTGTCGGTACCGATGATGTCGCGCGGCGCATTGTCGATTACGGGTTCCAAGATTATTTCGCAAGCCATTTGCCGCGTATCATTCCCGAACCCTTTACGCCAGAACCCGCGGAAACGTATTCGAAGGACGATATCGACGAGTATGTCGCGGCAATCGACGCCGTCGCGCGTGAAGCCTACGAGCATCCCGAAGTCGTCAAAGGCGCGCCTTATCGCGCGGCGCTTTCCTCTCGCATCGACGAGAAGGGTCTCACGACTTGGGAAAAATTCGCGACCACTTGGCGCGCTTATCTGAAGTTCGTCGCGAAAAAAGAGGTTTAACAAGATTCGTCATGCCGCAAGAAAATAACGGACGCTTTTGGGGAAACGCGCTTTTAGGCGCCTGCCTTGCCGTCTTCGTGAGCGTCTTTGCGAGCGCCTATCTCGCTGCCGCTTTAGGTGACACCTATAACGTGCGTTGCGCGGTCTACGCCGCGTGCTTGGTTTGGGTAATTGCGGGCGCCGTGACGATCTTTACAAAGACCTGGAAAAACGAAACGCAGAGTTTTAGTCTGCGTTTCGTTTTGATTTGGTTTTTCTCGGTCTGGCTTTGGCCACTACTTGTCGCTGCCGGCCTTCTCAAGAAGCGTTAACGGTTAACCCGCTTGGCGACGCTTTTTGCTTTGAGCCTCAATCTGCTTATTGACGTACCACTGCTGCCAAATCGACAGGATGTTGTTCGTAAGCCAGTAAAGCACCAGACCCGAAGCAAAGAAGAAGAACATCAGACCGAACACAATCGGCATAAACATCATGAGTTTTGCCTGCGTCGGGTCAGCAGGTTGCGGGCTGATCTTCATCTGAAGCACCATAGAAGCCACCATTAAAAGCGGCAGAATCAGGTAGCTATCGGGATTAGACAAGTCCACAATCCAAAGCATCCATTCGGCGCCGCGTAATTCGACGGTCGCAAGAAGCACCCAATAAAGAGCAAGGAAGACCGGTAACTGTAAGAAGATCGGTAAGCATCCGCCCGCGGGATTAATCTTCTCAGTCTTATATAACTGCATCATGGCCTGATTGAGCGCTTGCTTATCATTACCGAATTTTTCTTGCAACGCTTTCATTCTCGGCTGGACTTCGCGCATTCTCGCCATGGACTTATAGCTAGCTGCCGAAATCGGATAGAGAATGAGTTTGACGATACAGGTCAGAAGCACAATTGCCCAACCCCAGTTCCCGACGAAGGAATGTAAGAAGTCGAGCAAGTAATAAATCGGTTTAGCAAGGAACGTGAGCCACCCGTAGTCGACCACGAGGTCGAGGTGCGGGGCCACCATGTCAAGACGCTTTTGATCTTGCGGACCGACATAAAGTTGGCTTTCGACCGCGGCTTTAGCGCCCGGGGCGATTTCGCCCGCCTTGACGATCGTCCCGATCGAGAAGAGATTCTTATCTAATTGACGCGTATAAAGTTCGCGCTTGACACCTTCTTGCGGCACCCAGGCCGACAAGAAGTAGTGCTGAATCATCGCGACCCAACCTTCCTGCGCGAAAGAGGGATAGTCTTTTTCGCCGTCAGCGATATCTTTAAACTCGATTTTTTGGAATTTTTCTTCTTCGGTATAAAGAGCGGGGCCCGTGAAGGTGTTATACATAGAGCCGTCGTTAGCAACAGGGGTGTCGTCTCTGACAAGCTGCATATAAACGGCGGGATTGATCGTGGTATTGGATTTGTTGACGATTTCGTGCTTGACGGCAATCCCGTAGTGACCTTTACGAATGGTATAGGTCTTGATCAAATCGACGTTACCCGCGCTCGCGGTAAAGACGACATCTAAGCTGTCGCTTCCTTCCTTAAAAGTTAAGTCGCGGCTAGCTAACGTAAATTTCGTACGATGGGTCGGGAACGCGCCGCCCACGAGGCCTGACTCGGCTTTATAGATATGATCTGCTCTCGTATCGAGCAAAACGACATGGCCTGGATCCCCTTCGGCTTCGCCGAAGAAGATGGAAGGAACGCCCTTATTTTTCCAGTCAAGCGTCGCTTGTTCTTGAAGTAATTCCGCGCGAGCGACCGTCGCGCCCACGGCATCGAACGTCAGTTCGAATAAATCGGTCTTGACGACAACCGGCGCGCTGATGTTAACGTTTCCGGTGCCTAACGCGGGCCCTTCGGGTTGAGCGGTTTCAGGTTGGGCGGTTTGAGTCGACTCCGTCGTCGATTCCGCAAAATATGACGTGCCTCCGTTTTGAACCTGCCATGCATCCCAGAGCATGAACAGGGCAAATGCGAGCATGATCCAAACAAGGGTTCTAGAAAAATCGCGTCCCATAAGGGCTCTCTATCTGTTTTGTTAATCAACGTCCTTTTCGAGGACGACTGTTGTCGATCCACGGCCGCCAAGAAAAAGTCTTCGGGACCGGGTCGTAACCGAATCCACCCCAGGGGTTACAGCGCAAAATACGCGCGACCATGAGATAAGATCCTTTCATAAAACCAAACTTCGTTAAAGCCTCGATCGCGTATCGCGAGCAAGTGGGCTCAAAGCGACACGCTCTCCCGACCCAGGGAGAAAGGCTGACTTGATAGATTTTTATCAATCCAATCAAAAGTTTGGTCATGACATTTTATGCCTTTTGCTTTTTTCCTCAAGCGCTCGAGTAAAGGCCGTCAGGAGCGCTTCTGCGTCTGTGTGAAGCTGCCTTCGAAACTCCGCTTTCGTCGTTTCATCTTCGGGAACTCGGCGCTTGAGTCGAATCGAAATGTCGAGACCGCCGTAAGATTCCCGATTCATCACATGCACGATTTCGTTTGCTCGCGTCCGAAAATGCTCCCGAAGAATGCGCTTAACGAGATTTCGCTCGACCGCTGTCGGGGCATTTCGTTTTCCGACCGTCAAACCAAATCTGACTTTATCCTCATGATTCGGTCCGGCGCTAACGGAAAACCAAACGGAGTGACACTTAATGAGCTGATCGGAGGGTAAAGACAAAACGGCCCCGAACTGCTCGCTTTGGGTCATACGGCAACTTCGGGGCGCTCCGTTGGATTTCTCCCGCACAATCACGGCCATTGTTGTCAAGCCGTGCGCAGAGAATCAAAGGGCGAGCTGATGACGTCCTTTAGCCCGACGGGCAGCAAGGACGCGACGACCGCCGCGAGTGCGCGAACGCACGAGGAATCCGTGAGTACGGGCACGCTTCGTCTTAGACGGCTGATAGGTGCGTTTGGTAGCCATAACTACTAATCCTTTTGGAAAAAACCGAAACAACACCCTGACTCGGGGGTTCAAAACCTACCGAAAGCCTGTGGGTGTATGGAAAATGCGATATTACACCCCAAAAACCCCTGTTTTGTCAAATATTTTCCCCAAAAAAGCGCGTATTGAGGAAAAACAATATATAGAGAAAAAATTTTTTTAATCTAAATGTTGTGTTTTCGTTCGGAAGGCTTCCGAACATGTTGCGAGATTTGTCCTTTCGGTCTTAAAAGGGGCGCAATCGGCGGCAAAACGATTTGAAAATTTGTCCTTAGAATAACTTCCTCTACGCAATAAAAATCTTTGGGATGTCGACTTGAAGACACAGTCGACCGTTCGTTTTTTCGATTTATGACTGTTTGGAATCAATGCCTTGACGAGCTCAAAAAGTCGCTCGATCAAGAAAATTTTGCCCGCTGGGTACAACGCTTGGCTTTCGTCGAATTTGACGAAAAGCAAAGCGTTTTAACGCTCGGTCATCCGAGTATCGCCTTTTTAAACGCCGCGGAAAATGCCGTGGGTGCCGCTATCGTTCGCGCGCTCGCGACCGTCGTGGGAAAAGAGGCAACGGTTACCTATCGGGGGCTTGATGCCAATACACCCGTCTGGGAAGTCGCGCCCAACGACCCGGTTTCAACCGAACCCAAGAAAAATACGTTTTCGTCGGGGCTTTTACCGCAGTTAAGTTTCGAGACCTTCGTCGAAGGACCTTCGAACTCGATTGCGTTTGCGGCCGCAAAACGCGTCAGCGAATTCCCAGGCTCCAATTACAACCCGCTTTTTATCTACGGGGGCGTCGGTCTCGGCAAAACGCACTTAATGCACGCGGTCGGTAACGCGATGCTTCAAAATAACCCCGCTTTGAAGATTCTTTGCGTGAGCGCTCAAGGCTTTATGAGCGACTTCACGAACGCGGTCAGAACGAGCACGTATGCCGAATTTGACGCGAAATACCAGCACCTTGACGCGCTCCTTATTGACGACATTCAATATCTGTGCGGCGATAAACGCGTTATCCAAAATAAGCTTTTCGATATTTTCGAAAAACTCGTCCCCTTCGGTAAGCAAATTATTTTCACAAGCGATACGTACGCAAAAAGCCTCAAAGCGATGGACGAAAGGCTTATTTCACGCTTTACACAAGGGCTATCCGTCGAAGTCGAGCCGCCCGAACTCGAAACGCGAGCCATGATCCTTTTGAAAAAGGCGCAGTTACTTAACTTCGATTTAAGTGAAGAAGTCGCCTTTTATATCGCCCGCAATATCAAAAGTAACGTTCGTGAGCTTGAAGGCGCCTTGCAACGCCTTATGGCCTACCACATGTTTAGAGTCACGGGACCCGTTACGCTCGATGTCGCGCGCGAGGCGCTCCATTCGCTTATCGACATCCCGACCGTTCCGATTACGATCGAACAAATTCAGACGACCGTCGCGGAATATTTCGGGATTGCGTTATCCGACCTCTACTCGAGTAAAAAGACGAAATCCGTCGTCGTCCCGCGCCAGGTTGCGATGTACCTGGCTAAAGAATTAACTCGCTATTCTTACCCTGAAATCGCCACGAAATTTGCGAAAAAAGACCACACGACCGTCATGCACGCGGTGAAAAAAATCGCCGCCGAACGCAAGACCGATTCGTCCTTGAATTACAAAATTCACGTGGTCGAGCAAATGCTGAAAAATTAAGGCATTTTTTTACCTCTTTAATCAGGCAAAAACGGCCGTAATCCATTAAAATTAGAGGGTTCAGATCCCACCCGAAAAGACATTTTCCGCGGGTTGGGGTTCTTATGGTTTTTTAATGGTTAAGGGCCTGTTCTTATGCAAGTGATTAAAAGTTCGAAAGAAGCTTTCGCGTCGTCGATGCAAGTCGTGGGCGGCGTTGTCGGGAAAAGCCGTCAGACGCTTCCGATTTTGTCTAATGTTTTGATTCGTAAAAACGGCAACCGCGTCGAATTTACCGCGACGGATTTAGATCTCGAAGTCCATACTTTCGCCGACATCGGAGGCGACGCAAACGACGTTGCCGTGACAATCGACGCCGGGAAACTTTCGAGCTTACTCGGGACGCTTGACGCCGCTCAGGACGTCACGCTCGAAATGGCCCAAAACGACTCTCCCATGGTTGAAGTTCGTAACGGTAAAAGCGTTTTCAGATTAAATACGATGCCTGCCGACGAATTTCCGGTTCAGGCCGCGGGCGACTTCGAACAGAGTTTTTCC
>DNBE01000128.1 GCA_003543795.1 Sutterella sp. | reverse complement strand
CTAGCCTATTCGGCTTGTAACCGTTCGGCGTCCATTCGTATTCCGCACGCGATCAATTCGAAAGCGATTCGTGTCGAAGTCCGTTTCCCCGATCCGATGGCTAATTCCTATCTCGCGTTTTCCGCGATGCTGATGGCAGGCCTTGACGGTATCGCGCGTCAAATTCATCCGGGCGAAGCGGCAGACAAAAACCTCTACGATTTGCCGCCCGAAGAAAATCGCAAGATCGCGACGATTTCGGCTTCTCTTGACGAAGCGCTCAGAGCGTTGGAAGCAGATCACGACTTCTTAACGAAGGGCGGGGTTTTCTCTGACGATATGCTCGAAGCCTATATCGCGATGAAGGACGAAGAAGTCACGCGCTTAAGGATGGAAGTGTCGCCAGCCGAATACGACATGTATTTCAAACTTTAATGAGAAGGATTTTTGGGTTTTAAATGAAAGAAATTCGTACGCGTATCGCGCCCTCTCCCACGGGCATGATGCACTTGGGGACGGCTCGTACCGCGATTTATTGCTGGGCTTACGCTCGCCATTTCGTGGGCGGTAAATTTTTACTTCGTATCGAAGATACCGACCAGGTGCGTTCCACGAAAGAAGCCGTCCAAGTGATTTTGGACGGGATGAAGTGGTTGGAGCTTGACTACGACGAAGGTCCCGTCTACCAGATGGATCGCTTAGATCGCTATCGCGAGGTTGTGGACGATATGCTTGAGAAAGGCTTAGCCTACCGCTGCTACGCGACGCCCGAAGAACTTGACGCCCTTCGCAAAGAACAGATGGCCCGTAAAGAAAAGCCTCGCTACGACGGTCGTTGGCGCCCTGAAAACGCGGTCGGGAAACCCATCCCCGAAGGCGTGACGCCCGTGATTCGCTTTAGAAACCCAGATACCGGGACGGTCGCTTGGGACGATATGGTGTACGGGCCGATTAGTTTCGAAAATACCGAACTTGACGACCTCATCATCATGCGTAACGGCATTCCGACTTATAACTTCGCGGTCGTGATCGACGACATGGATATGAAGGTAAGTCACGTCGTTCGCGGCGCAGATCACATCAATAACACGCCTCGGCAAATCAATCTTTATCGGGCGTTGGGTTACGAAGTGCCGCAATTTGCGCACTTGCCCCTAATTAACGGGCCCGACGGCATCAAGCTTTCGAAACGAAACGGGGATGCCTCGGTCATGGATTACGAGCAAAAAGGGTATTTGCCCGAAGCGCTCGTCAACTACTTGGCGCGTTTAGGCTGGGGACACGGTAATGACGAGAAATTTACCAAAGAGCAACTTGCCCAATGGTTTGATTTAGCGCATTGCTCGAAGTCGCCCGCGCGCTTAGATCCTAAAAAGCTCAATCACTTAAATCATTTATATATCCAAGAAGCCGATAACGCGCGTTTAGCGCGCTTAACGCGCCCGAGAATTGAGGCAAAAGGCGTTCAAGTTGACGGCTCTCCCCTCGCGCTCGAAAGCGTGATCGCGCTTGTGAAAAATCGCCCCGAAACGCTCGAGGATTTAGCGATTGCTTGCCTACCTTTTTATGAACCGTGGCATTTAGATCAAGAGCTCGTGGCCCCGACACTTTCCGACCCGAAAGCGCTAGAAGCCGTGAAGCTTTTCGCGCAAAAAGCGGTTGATACGAATTGGGCGGCGGCCGATATTTACGCCCTTTTGCAAGAAGTCGCGACCGCTTGCGAAGTGAAGTTCGGGGTGGTGGCTAATCCGCTTCGCGCGATTGTTTACGCGAGGAAAGTTTCGCCCCAATTAGACGCGACGCTTGCCCTAATCGGGAAAGACGAAGTTCTCAAGCGCCTTAAATCCGTCCTTTAATTTCAAAAAGGCGATTTTCCTAGAAACGGAATCCCTGATGATTTCATCAGGGATTCTTGTTTTTTTAAAGAAGGTGGGGTTTATCAAGTTGCGAAGTGCGCTCGAAAACTTCACCCTCAAGGCGCTTTAAAAGGCGCTTGGCTTCTTCGGGTCGTAAGCCCAATTCTCGTTCATAAGCGCGAAGCGTCGCTGCTTCGTCGATATAAACGAGGCGCCTGGCTTTCTCTAGCGTCAAAGTTGCCGTTTCTTCAAAAGGAATCCCTGCTTTTTTAAAAGCGTCTTTGACGCCTAAAGCGAGGCTTTTAACAAACTCAGGGGTTGTATTTTTCGAAGGGGTCGGAAGGACCACCATTTCGCACTCGGCAAAGGACTGCGCGAGCGCTTTTAGTCGCATCGTCGTGATGCGACGAGCGGGACCTTTTGCAGGGCCCAAGAGTTCTGTCACAAAGCGGTTTAAGGGTGCGGTGCCGAGCGCTTCATAAAGATAAGCGCTTAAAACGATAATGACACGCGGACGATAGGTTTTTAGAGCCTCTAGGACGCGGCTAGCGTGTGTCGCGAAATAAGGAATCGTTTGGGGCCCGTGCAAGTGTTCGGGGACTTCGTCGCACCAAGGGATTTCGCGCGTGTTATTTTCGAGAAACCCGCTCGGCGCGACCCCCGTATCGAGCGCGATCGACCAAAGGGTAAACCACTTCGTGAGCGCGTCGCGCACGGCGCCCGCGTCCCGATTTTTATCGAAGTAGTGAAGGGGAACTTTCGGGGAATAAGGAGCGCCCTGGCCGGGTAGCGTCAGGATGAGAACGCCGTAAGGCGCGGGCGCTTTCCGTTCGGGCATCAGGGGTTTTCGATAAGTTCGGCTTTGGTGATGATGACGTCATCGACCGGGACATCGCCATAAAAGCCTCTCGAGTCCGTTTTGACCGCGGCGATGGCGTCCACCGTCTTTTCACCCGCGACAACCTGACCGAAAACGGCATATCCCCAACCTTGAGGGGTGGGCGCCGTGTGGTTTAAGAATTCGTTATCGGCGACGTTAATAAAAAATTGGGCGGTTGCCGAGTGCGGATCATTCGTTCTAGCCATGGCAATCGTGTAACGGTCGTTACGTAAGCCGTTATTGGCTTCGTTTTCGATCGGGGCGCGTGTTTTCTTCTGACGCATGCCGGGCTCGAACCCGCCGCCTTGAATCATGAAGCCCGCGATGACGCGATGGAAAATCGTGCCGTCATAAAAGCCGTCGGTGACGTAGCGTTCGAAGTTTTTGGCCGTCACGGGCGCGTGTTCGTAATCAAGTTCGATGTCAATCACACCGAGATTGGTCGTAAAGCGAATCATGGTTTTCCTTTTGTGGTTGGCTTTGTTGCCCTGAATCGTCGCTTTCGCAGCGGCAAGGCCGCTCATCGGCACAAAAGCGGGGAGCGCTAAGAGCGCGAGGCGTCGGCGGTTTTTCATCTTGGGCGCGTAAAGTCGGTATACTGTGGCTCGTATTTTAATTTATTTCCCGATACCGCGACAGAACCTTCGGGTTCTGCTTTTTTTACTTTTTTCAAACTATGGCTCTTAGCATTTATTCGACGCTCACGCGCGCCAAAGCCCCGTTTGCGTCTCTGACTCCGAACAAGGTCAAGATGTACGTTTGCGGCGTGACGGTCTACGACTACACCCATATCGGTCACGGCAGAACGTTCATTTCTTTTGACGTGATTCGTCGTTGGCTCGAAGCTTCGGGCTATGACGTGACGTTTATCCGCAATATCACGGATGTGGACGACAAAATCATCCGTCGTGCCTCTGAACGCGGTATCACGTGCGAAGCGTTAACCGATACCTTCGCTAAGGCTATGCAGGAAGATATGCGAGCGCTCGGCTGTTTAGACCCCACCGCCGAACCGCGCGCGACGCAATTTATTCCGCAAATGCTCGATTTGGTGGGTAAACTCGAAGCCAAGGGCTTAGCCTATAAAACCGGGGCGGGAGACGTGGCTTACGCCGTTCGTAAGTTTCCGTCATATGGAAAGCTTTCCGGGAAATCCATCGACGATTTAATCGCAGGTGAACGTATCGCGGCCGATACGAGTAAGAACGATCCTTTGGATTTCGTTCTTTGGAAAGCCGCAAAGCCCGGCGAACCGCAATGGGATTCCCCTTGGGGGCGCGGGCGCCCGGGCTGGCACATCGAATGTTCGGCTATGAGTTGCCACTATTTGGGCGAAACTTTCGACATTCACGGGGGCGGCCCCGACTTGATGTTCCCGCACCATGAAAACGAAATCGCGCAAAGCGAGGGCGCAAACGGCAAGACTTTCGCTCGCGTTTGGATGCATACGGGACCGCTTCGCGTTTTAAATCGCGAAGGTCGCGAAGAAAAGATGAGTAAGTCTTTAGGGAACTTCTGGACGGTGCGTGACGCGATTGCCGAAACGGACGCGAAATTCGGAACGGGAAACGGCTCTCAAGTCTTACGCTTTTTCTTACTGCGTACCCACTACAGAAGCCCGATTTTGTTTTCGCCCGAACTCATTGTCGACGCTCACGCGGGGCTAAGACGCTTATATCAGACGCTTGCCGACGTCACGCCTGACGAACTTCCGCTTGATATGACCGAAAAGCACGCGGTGCGCTTTAAAGAAGCGATGGACGATGACTTTAACGTGCCCGTGGCTTTAGCCGTTTTGTTTGATTTAGCGACTGCCGCTCGTAGTGAAAACTCTCCCGCGCTTTCAAGGCAACTAAAGGGCTTAGGCGCCTTTTTAAACATTTTGCAAGGCGACCCGCAAGCCTTTTTAAAGGGTGCGACACAAGGCGTTGACGAAGCTTATATTCAAAACGCGATTGCCGAGCGCGCGGCCGCGAAAGCCGCTCGCGATTTCGCGAAAGCGGACGCGATTCGAAACGCGCTTCTTAAAGAAGGGATTGTTTTAATCGATACGCCGCAAGGCACGCAATGGCAGCGAAAGCTCGTTTAACAGACGTTTCGTTTTGGAAAATCGGGCTAACACATGTGAGCCGCGAAGATGCCGCGATGAGGCTTCTTGCGGCTCAATTTTCAAGTGCTCCCGTAATTACCCGAAACGCATTTAACGGCCTAGCCGCAACGATTGTCTCGCAGCAATTAGCTACGTCCGTCGCAAGACGCATTTGGGTTGACGTCCTCCTCTCCCTGAAGGACGGGGTTTTACGGGC
>DNBE01000130.1:1457-4051 GCA_003543795.1 Sutterella sp. | reverse complement strand
CCCGAGAAGTCGGAGGCGCCAAGCTTGATACAAAGCGCGCACAAAGCAAATAGAAAACCGCTAGCCAGAATCCAAAGTGATTGCATGACGCGAGAGAAGTGTGTTTTTGAGTTATCAGCGCTTCATTTTAGCAAAGGGTCCGAAAGCTAGTCTTAAATCGCAGGTTAACCCTGAACTCGCTTCAGTTTCCCAAAATTTGCATAATATACTTACGTTTTTTGGTGCAAAATTCGTAAGTATATTTTTGGCATTCGTTCCTCGTCGCTATTTAAAGAAAGCTCTAAAAGGTTTCGGGTGTGAATTTATTTGAGAGTTTTTTATGCGATTTCTGACGTCATTTTTGATTTCCGTTTTTCTTTTGAGTTCGGCTTCGGCTTTCGCGCAGGAAACGGTCGGCAATACCCGCTTTGAGTCTTTTAACGAAGTCAAAAAGATTCTGACCTCGCGCGTTTATCCCGACCACAGAAGAACGATTTATTGCGATATCGCTTTCGATAAAAATAAAACGACGAGGCTTCCCGCGGGGTTTGAGAAGTCGCTTTATGCCGCTCGCGCCAAACGGATCGAATTCGAGCATGTCGTGCCCGCGGAAAATTTCGGAAGAACTTTTCCTGAGTGGCGTGAAGGCTCGCCTCTTTGTATCAAAGCCGACGGCAAGCCCTTTAAAGGCAGAAAGTGCGCTGAAGAAGCAAGCGCCGAGTATCGTTTGATGCAAGCGGATATGTATAACTTATACCCTGCCGTGGGGTCGGTAAACGCCATGCGCTCGAACTTTAACTTTACGCAATTTCCCAAAACCGTCCCTTGCACGTTCGGGTCTTGTTGCATGAAAATCTCCGACCGCAGAGCCGAGCCGCCCGACGCCGCTAAGGGCGTCGTCGCGCGAACCTACTTTTATATGGAAAGCGCTTATCCCCGCTATCGGTTAAGCGATTCCCAAAGAAAGCTTTTTGAGATTTGGGATAGCAAATTCCCCGTGACTGCCTGGGAGTGTGAGCGCGCGCGTCGCATTAAAGCGATCCAAGGCAATGCGAACACCATTCTTGAAGCCGCGTGCTATAAGGCGGGACTCTAATTACCACCTATGGGAGTCCTTCAATCCTTTTGGATGCTCGCGGGCGCGTTTTCGTTTTCGTTATGCGCGCTTTGCATTAAGCTCGGAGCGAGTGATTTTTCGGGCTACGAGATGGTCTTTTATCGCTCGGTCGTAACGCTTGTCGCGATGAGCGCCGTGATGTTCGCGCGAGGAATCGCTTTTTCGACGAAACACCCCGCGGGGCATTTTTTACGCGCTTTTTCGGGCTACGTTTCCATGGTCCTATGGACCCTTTCGATTCCGCTTTTAACGCTCGGAACGAGCCAGACGTTAAACGCCTCGACCCCGCTTTTTATTGCGGCTGCCGTTATCTTGATTGCGCTCGTTTGCCGTCAATCGGTGTCTTTCAAACTTGTTTTCGGGGTCGTTTTGGGTTTCGCGGGCGTGTGCGGGATGCTGCGGCCCGACTTTACGCAAGGGGAAATGACGGGAGTGGTTTTCGGGCTAACGGGCGCGATGGTCGCGGGCATTGCCTTTTGGTCGATTAAGGAACTCGCCGCCCAGCACGAGCCTTCGGAACGCATCGTTTTTTATCTCGCCCTTTGGTGCATCGTGTTTTCTATTCTTTGCGTTTACCTTTTGGATGACGGCTTTTCTGCCGTGACGATCCAAAACGTGCCCTATATCGCGGGTATCGGGATATTTGCGACCGCGGGGCAATTTTTTACGACCCTGGCATACGGCAAAGGCCATTTTCTATTGACATCGGTTTTAAGTTACAGCTCGATTGTGTTTTCGTGGGCAATCGGCATCGTGGTTTTCAATGACCCTTGCGAAATTTTGTCGATAATCGGGATGATTTGCGTGATTGCGGCAGGTCTCGTGTCGTCCTTTGCCGCTCGTCGCGGGCATTAATTTAAATTTTTCTTTTTTTCAAAGACGCTTGCGGGTATTTGGGCTAAGATAATCGCAAAGCCCATGATAAGGCACCCCGCGATTTCGCGGGTCGTGAGCGTTTGCCCCAACCAAAACCAACCCGCAAGCGCGCTCACGGCAGACTCAAGCGACATGATGAGTGAGGCAACGGCAGGGTGTACGCCTTTTTGGCCGATGATCTGAAGCGTATAAGCAATGCCGTTACTGACGCACCCCGCGTAAAGAATGCAAGCAAGACCCGAAGTGAGCGCCTCGATTGTCACGGTCTCAAAAAGCAAAGCCGGAATAAACCCTAAAGTCCCGCCCACAAAAAATTGGACGGCGCTCATCCGCACCGCGTCGGCTTTGGGCGCGAAATAGTCGATCACAAGGATGTGTAGCGTAAATCCGAGCGCGCAGGTAATGACAAGAATATCGCCCGTCTCGATAACAAAGTTATCTTCGGCCATGCATAGAAAATACACACCGATTAAGCAAATCACGCCCGCAATCGCGACGTGGACGGGCAGACGCCTACCGCAAAAAACAGCGCAAATCGGAACGAAGACGATGTAAAGCGCCGTTAAAAAACCGGCTTTGCCGACAGAGGTCGTTAAAAGCCCGATTTGCTGCAAAACGGTCG
>DNBE01000130.1:0-1371 GCA_003543795.1 Sutterella sp. | reverse complement strand
TCCGCCGATCCAAAGCGTTTTATCGGCCCAAGGTGAAGATTTTTTCGAAGAAGGGGGGCCGAGGCGGTCGATAACGGGCAACAGGAGAAGCAAAAATAAGCCCCCCGCTAAACTTCTCGCCCAAGTAAAAGTCAAGGGTCCCATATAGTCCATGCCGAGGACCTGAACGACGAAAGCGTTTCCCCAAATGACGGCCGTTAAAAATAAAAGGGCCGAGTGTTTGAGTTGATAGGCGGTTTCTTCGCGCATGAAAACGAGGGGCAAAAAAGGTAATTTGAAAAAAAGTCTGCCAATTATAAACGCACCCTACGTTTCGGGCGCGTGAATTCGGAGGGCGTATCCGATAAACTACGAAGCGGTGTTTGTTTTTTCTTTAGGTTGCCTATCTAAAAAGGCGCTAAAAGTAGCCATGCGCTTAAAAGCCAATATTCTGACTCAAGAACAAGTCACGCGGTCTTTGACGCGAATTACGCACGAAATTATCGAAAAAAATCCCGATTTAACGAACGTGGTTTTATTGGGGATTAAAAGTCGGGGCGTGCCGTTGGCGTTCATTCTCGCGCGCTCGATCGCAAACTTCGGACACGTCGAAGTCGAAGTCGGCAGTCTTGACACAAAACCCTATCGAGACGATTTGGAAGGGGATTTCCCCGACACCTCCGAAATCGCTTTCGATATCGCGGGTAAAGACGTGATTATTGTGGACGACGTTCTTTTTACAGGCCGCACGGTGCGTGCGGCGATCGACGCCGTTTTTAAGCTCGCGCGTCCCAAAACGATTCAATTAGCGGTCTTAATCGACCGAGGTCACAGAGAGTTACCCATTCGGCCCGACTTTGTAGGTAAAAACATACCGACCGCGAGAAGCGAGTCGGTGAGCGTCAAATTACCCGAACCCGACGGCGAGTGCGGGGTTTATCTTTACGGTCCCGATTAAAGCGTTTTTAGTCAAAAAGCGCTTTTAAGTCGTCGATACTTTTTTTGGGCGTCTCAAGTTTCGGAAAGGCCGCGAGGTCTTCTTGGGCAAATTCGTCTTCAATCGCGTCTTTATAGATACTGTATGGCGCGCTCGACTTTAAAAAGCGCATCGCGAGCGTCTCGCCGATTGCTTTGATGACGGCTACGCGCCCCGACTCAAACTCAATATATAGCTTATGGTTTCGCGCGTCATAGGCCCCGCGCTTAAAACCGCCGCGATTCATCATGGTGACGTTCATTTCGTTTTCCTCAAAAGAAAACCCCTGCGAAATTTTAACGCAGGGGTTTTGCCTTCGGTTAAAAACCGAAAAGCTCTTTAGCGCTCGAAGCGTTCGACAAACTTCGGACCGTCGGGTTCTTCTTCGGTCTTGGGTAAGGGCGTAAAGATGATAT
>DNBE01000132.1 GCA_003543795.1 Sutterella sp. | reverse complement strand
GCCAAGTGGTTAAGGCACCGGATTTTGATTCCGGCATTCGGTGGTTCGAATCCACCCTCCCCTGCCAAATACCGCCGTAACGTTAGTCCCCGAACGGATGTTCCGTATATCCGCTCAACCGCAACGCTTTCAAATAGAGTCACACAAATGACCTCTCAGGTCCCGAACAATCTCATGGTCTTTTCGGGCAATGCCAATCCCAAATTTGCCCGTGCCGTTGCCGACGCCCTTGATATTTCTCTTGGTAAAGCCACCGTTAGTCACTTTTCTGACGGCGAGGTAATGGTAGAACTCGGTGAAAATGTCCGCGGTCGCGACATTTTCGTTTTACAAAGTATCTGCTCGCCTTCTAACGACAACCTCATGGAACTCATGATTATGGTTGACGCGTTAAGAAGAGCTTCAGCCGGTCGTATCACGGCCGTGATGCCTTATTTCGGTTACGCTCGCCAAGATCGTCGTCCGCGTTCCGCGCGCGTCGCGATTTCGGCCAAAGTCGTCGCCAACATGCTTCAAAGTAACGGCGTCGACCGCGTTCTCACGATGGACTTACACGCCGACCAGATTCAAGGTTTCTTCGATATTCCGGTTGATAACATTTACGCGACGCCGATTCTTTTGCGCGAACTTAAAAACCGCAACTACATCGATCCGATCGTCGTCAGCCCCGATATCGGCGGCGTGCTTCGCGCGAGAGCACTCGCGCAAGCGTTAGGTACCGACTTAGCGATTATCGATAAGCGTCGTCCGCGTCCGAACGTAGCCGAAGTCATGAATCTGATCGGTGACGTCAAAGGGCGCACTTGCATCATCACCGATGACATCATCGATACGTCGGGTACGCTTTGTAACGCGGCTCACGCTTTGAAAGAGCGCGGCGCTATTCGTGTTTGCGCTTATATTTCGCATCCGGTTCTTTCGGGTCCTGCCGTCGAGCGTATTACCAATCTCGATTTGGACGAGCTCGTCGTTACCGACTCCATCCCGCTTTCCGAAGCCGCGCAAAAATGCCCGAAGATTACACAAATCTCCGCGGCAAGCCTCTTTGCTCGTACGATTACCGCTATCGCGAATTACGAGTCGGTGAGCGCGCTTCTTGAAGGTATGAAGGCTTAATTTCCCTTCGGACCTTTTATAAAAGATTTGCGGCGAACCCTTTTTGGGGCTCGCCGCCATTTCTTTTTTAGCTATCGCGTTCAAAAATCTACCTTTTTTCTTCCTTTTGGTTAAAATGGTGACCTTTCCACTCAAGGCAGGCGCCTTTTGTGGGGTGATAAGTGCGCACCGATTCCGCACGACCTCGGTCCGAAGATGGTCGCGTCTAGGACTTTTTGGAGAAATTTATGAATATCATCGCCACCACGCGTAAAGTACAAGGTACGGGTGCGAGCCGCCGCCTTCGTCGCGCTGACAAATTGCCGGGTATCCTCTACGGCGGCAACGCTCAGCCTACGCTTATCGAGCTCGATCACAATCCGATTTTCTTCGCGCTTCGCAAAGAAAAGTTCCATGCCTCGATTCTGACGATGGAATTAGACGGTAAAGAAGAACTCGTCGTTTTGCGTGCTTTCCAGATGCACCCCTACAAGCCCCAGGTTCTTCACATCGACTTTCAACGCGTCAACCCGAACGAACCGGTTGTCATGAGCATTCCGCTTCACTTCTTCGGCGCTGAAAATAGTCCTGCCGTCAAGATTGACAAGGCGCTCGTGCAGCACCTCTTGTCTTCTATCGAAGTTTCTTGCTTGCCGAAAGATCTCCCCGAATTTATCGATGTGGACCTTTCCGGCTTAACGTCTCACGATACGTTACGCGTGCTCGACATCGCCCTCCCCGAAGGTGTGAAGGCTGTCGTTCGCGCTAACACCAATCCGCCTGTCGTGACGGTTGTCACCGACAAGCCTGAAGACGATGTGCAAGAAGAAGGCGTCGAAACCGCCGCCGCACCCGCTGCCGCCGAAGCGGCTCCGGCTGCGAGCGAACCCGCCGCCGAGGAAAAGAAGGCCTAACGTTTTCTTTTCGAATTCAAAGGAAACACTCGCTAGATTTGGGCCATCTTTTGATGGCCCAATCGTTACTTAAGGAAAATCAATGTCGGAGCGTGCGTCCGTTTTCGATAAAGCCGGCACCTTGGGGCATGACCTTTCGGGCATTCGCCTTGTCGTCGGTCTCGGCAACGTCGGGGCCGAATACGAGCGCACGCGACATAACGCAGGTTTTTGGTTTGCCGACCGACTTGCCCAAACGTTTTCGGGGCGTTTTGCCGAAGAGTCGAAATTTTTCGGTTCGATGGCGCGCGTCCGAATCGCGGGCAACGACGTTCGCATCTTAAAACCCTCGACTTTGATGAATCGCTCGGGGCTTGCCGTCGTCGCGAGCGCGCTTTACTTTAAGATTTTGCCCGAAGAAATTCTCGTCGTTCACGACGAACTCGACTTAATGCCGGGTGTTATGCGCCTAAAGATCGGCGGCGGTAACGCCGGGCATAACGGCCTCAAAGACATCACCGATAAACTCTCGACACCTAACTTTTGGCGACTTCGTCTCGGTACGGGTCACCCGAGAGACTTCGGTCTGGCGCAAGCGGTCGCCGACTTCGTGCTATCAAAGCCCAACGCCGAGGATGAAGCCAAAATTTTCGATTGTATCGAGGCGGCTCTTAAAGTCATGCCCGATATCGCGGTTGGCGACATGAAGCGCGCGCAACGCATGCTCGCGCCTTTATCCTAAAAAACGCCCGATTGTCGGAGCCGCAAGTGTCAGAAAATCGACCTTATGATTTCCTAGCGAGCGCTTGCCTACTTGGCGAGCGCGTTCGCTATGACGGGGTTGTTCGCCCCGTTCTTGACACGCGTTTATTGAAAAGTCTTCATCTTAACCGTGTACTTGCCGTCTGCCCAGAAGTCTTGGGCGGCCTTTCGGTTCCGCGGCCGCCCTGCGAAATCGAGCACGGGTTTTGCGCGGCAGATGTCCTTGCAGGTCGCGCTAAAATTGTGACAAAAGCCGAAGTTGACTTCACCTCGCATTTCG
>DNBE01000136.1 GCA_003543795.1 Sutterella sp. | reverse complement strand
GCCTGCCAGGCGACTTCGACGATAAAACGCACTTTTAAGCGAGTCGCTTCGTTTGCACCGCAAAAACAATCGACGACATAGAGTTTTTTATTAGAAAGGCTTTGCCCGGCAATTGTTTTAAGTTTCGCCCAGGTGTCTTCAGTCACGGGCTTATTGTCGTTCGGATAGTCTTTGGTCGTCCACCAAACGGTGTCTTTCGAGACTTCATCCATCACGAAAAATTTGTCTTTCGGAGACCGCCCCGTGTACTTACCCGTCATGACGTTGACGGCGCCTAAGGTCGTTTCTTTGGAGACTTCGTATCCCGTGAGTTTCGGGTCGGTCTCATCTTCGTAGAGCGTTTCGTAAGAGGGGTTATAGACGATCGTGGTGCCCGTGATACCGTATTTACTCAAATCAATGTCTTTACGCATACATTCGTCCTTTTTTATGGCGGTGCGTTTGTTAAAACCCGCACAGATAACTGATGAGTCCATTTTAAACTGAAAACGACTCAAAAAATAGATTTGCCTCGTATTTTATAAATTGCCTTATTTTTAATCAATGTGAGAAAGTAAATTTAGATAACTTTTTGTTTTTAAAGATTTTTAAAGGCTTCTTTAAAAATCATAAATTTGCTTAAAATTTGTGCAAAATTGATAAAAAGATCACTTTTTGATGCGTAAAAGAAAAGCTTTTTGCATCAATTTTCGTCACTTTTGAAATTTTTGAAGAGCGTCGCTTAAAACCCTTTCGGCAGCGACTGCGTAGATGGCTTTCGCCTCTGTCATAGCTTTTCGGGAACTTCCCGCGATCTCTCGAAGCGTCACGAGTTCCGTTAGGCCTTCATGAAAAAGCGCTTCATAGCCGGGTTTTTTATCCCCCGTAATAGCAATGACGGGCTTATGTAAGCGCTTAGCAAAAGCTAAAATCCCGCTCATCACTTTGCCGTCGGCCGTCTGGCCGTCAACGCAGCCTTCGCCCGTGATAATCGCGTCGCACGCTTTCACCTTTTCTTCAAAGTGCGAGAGTTCGAGCACCGTTTGAATGCCCGAAGTCACGTCAGCCCCTAAAAACGTTTTAAAGCCGAAAGCCATACCGCCCGCGGCACCCGCGCCCGCGAAATTTTGAGCATGAAACGCTTTTTGTGTCAAGCTAAAAAAGTGCGCCATACCGGCTTCGAGCTCCTGGACCATTTCGGGCGTTGCGCCCTTTTGCGGCGCGAAAACCGCTTGCGCGCCTTTTGCGCCCAAAAGGGGGTTTGTCACATCCGTTAAAAGACGAAAACGCGTTTTAAAAACCAATGGCGAGACATTGGTAGTGTCTACGCGCGCGATATGAGCGAGATTTTCGCCCGTGCCTTGAAGCGCTGTGCCTTTGGCATCCGTAAACCGAAAGCCGAGCGCAGATAAGGCGCCCGTTGCCGCGTCGTTGGTGGCGGTGCCCCCCAAACCGATATAAATCGTCTGAAAGCCGCGTGTGACGGCTTGATGGATGATTTCTCCCAACCCGAAACTCGTGGCTTTGAGGGGATTACGAAGTTCGGGCTCGATTTGCGGTAGCCCCGCGGCTTGCGCGCTTTCGATAATCGCGACTTTGTCGTCGATTGCGATAAAAGATGCTTTTATGGGGCGGCCTAACGCG
The DNA here is from genome assembly GCA_003543795.1 of Sutterella sp. Taxonomy (GTDB): domain Bacteria; phylum Pseudomonadota; class Gammaproteobacteria; order Burkholderiales; family Burkholderiaceae_F; genus Aphodousia. Next base: position 1,151 of record DNBE01000136.1, on the reverse strand, counting down.
TCGAGCGCGTCAACTTCGATACGTTCGCACACTCCCATATCCTCAAAAGCTTCGAGCGTGCCTTCGCCGCCGTCCGCGACGCTGACCGCCTCAAAACTTGAGGCAGGGGAAAGGGTGGCAAGCGTTTGCGCGAGAATTGCGTGAATCTCGCGGCTTGTGAGCGTCCCTTTAAAAGAATCGGAAGCAAAAAGAAATCGCACGATCGGTTAGGTTTTTAGGATTTGTCGAGGTTTTTATTCTAGGCCAAAAGAGGTTATGACAGGAGTGATTTTTGAGCCTATGAGTCTTTGTCATAAAAAGGGAAACGAAGCCTCTTCGGTTAAAATGCCGAAAGAATCAATTCGGAGTAATGAGGCCATGATGCAGCGTGATGAGAAAATCGCCATTTTGCAAATGATTGTCTGCGCGTTTTTGTGGAGTACGGCAGGCATCTTTATCAAACTGATTCCCTGGAACGCGTTTGTCATCGCGGGCTGGCGAAGCTTAATCGCGATGGCAACCGTGGGCGTTTATCTTTGGTGGAGTAAGACGCCGCTTCGCATCACGCGCCTTTCGATTAAATACGGGTTATTTATGTGCGCGACGATGCTTTGCTTTTGTGTCGCCAATAAATTGACGACCGCGGCAAACGCCATCGTGCTGCAATTTACGTCGCCTGCTTGGATCATCATTCTCGGCGCGATTTTTTACGGCCAGAAAGTTCGCAAAATGGATATTTTGACCGCGGCGCTCGTTCTTTTCGGAATCTCGTTTTTCTTTTTCGATTCGCTTTCCGCGGGCGGGATTTTGGGTAATTGCATCGCGCTTATTTCGGGCGTGACTTTCGCGAGCATGATGCTTTCGGTCACGGGCGGCGCCGAAGATGAAAAAATGGGCGGGTTGATTGCAGGTAACCTCTTTACCGCCGTCATCGGTATCGCCTTTACGTTTTACTACGGCATCGAGCTTTCGACCGTGGCAATCACGTGCATGTTCTGCTTGGGCGTCTTCCAATTAGGGCTTTCTTATATCCTTTATATTCTCTCGACCAAAAAATGTCCGCCTTTGGCTTGCGTGCTATTGAGTGCCGTCGAGCCGCTTCTAAACCCGGTTTGGGTACTTGTTTTTAACGGCGAAAGACCGGGCATTAACGCGTTAATCGGCGGCGTTAT
>DNBE01000078.1 GCA_003543795.1 Sutterella sp. | reverse complement strand
AGCAAAATCGTAGTAAATGCCGCATCTGCACCATAATAGAAATCATTATTTTGGAGAACTATGTTACGATCGTTAACTGGATTCATCGGAATGAAAAAACGAGTAATTACTGCGTCTTCATTGACTTCCCCTTCTAAAACTAACACATTGCCCGAAGCCTCCCCTTCCATAAAAGCGATCCAAGTTTCATTTTGAGTAGTGAGAGTCCCCGTATTGATAAAAATGTTGTTTGTTACTTCGTAGGTACTATTCTGAGCATTATCCTTGATAAGAGATACCGATACGGCCGTTCCCGAATTAAGAACGGAAGTATTGGCTATACGAATAGAATTTGCAGATGTGTCGCCTTTTTCAACTAAATATAAAGTCTTGTTTAACGTCCCTTCGTTTAAGAATCGGAGCTGATTAACTTCAAGATCTAAATCTTCTACAGAGATAAGAGCATCTATGCTCTGTCGCACAATATTGCCGTCTGCGCCATTGTGGAAATATAGGTTACTGACTTCGGCAAAGTTTTGGGCTACATAGAATTTTTGGGCGGAAATTGAACCGGTATTTTCAAACGTAAAGTTCTCCAATACCGAGCCCGACGTCCCGCTACCTTGGGCAAGCGTCAAAGTTTTCGAAACAGTAATGGTGTTCGTGTTTCGGAATGTGAAATCGTGAACGTCCGCGTTCGCACTCGCAACGAGGGATTCTTCTCCGTCAACGGCAATACCCGTTAAATATTTCGCGGTAATCGTGCCGTTATTTTCAAATAAATCGCCTGTTTTCGAACCGAGACTTTCGATAAAAATCAAACTATCGCTAACCGTGATGCTACCGGTTGCGGCATTGACGAATTGGTTAGAGGTAACAGCGCCGTTACCGTTCGGGTTTTGATCGATGACAAGTGATTTGATGCCGGAAATCGTACCGTTATTGACAAACGTGTTCCCCGAAAAATCGACGTCTTGGGCCGCGTCTGCCGTCGTCAGCATCGCTAAAACCGAGTCGGATGCGCCCGTAAGCGTGACACCTTCGTTGACCGTAAGAGTGGTATCGGTAAGAGAACTATTTTCGGCAAGAGCGTTCACACCGCTTGCGAGCGTCGCGTCGGTACTGACGGGAGACGTGATGATTGTGGCCGCGTTCGCGACGGACAATCCCGTCCCGAAAACAAAAAGCGCTCCGAAAATGGCTTTCGCGAGCGGTCGATGACGTAAAGAGAAGGAATGGCTACGACGAGCGTCGAGCGTTAATGACTGAGATTCATATGGGGGGGGGTGAATTTAATTGTCATAGTCCTTTTAATTTGCGGTATAAGCGCAATTGATGGGAAAAAGAAAGTTCGAATAATAATAGCGCAGAATATGAATAGGAGGCATATTCGCGGCAAATCCCCTTCTTCCTAATTAGAACACCTTAATTTTTGTTGTTTTTAGATAACATAACGCTCATCTCGCAGGCTTTGCAATCAAAAGTCGCGATTAAGCGTCTGCCCGCCTCATCGATGAGCGTTAAAGGTTCTGGCTTTAGGTGCCCGGCGTTTTGCCGCTTGAAAGCGGCTTTCGCGGCCGGGTCGCCTTTGACCGACTTCGGGCAAAGATTGAGTTCATTTCGGATGCAATAGCGGCAACGCATGAGTTCGGCTGTCGTTAAATCAACGCCTTCGGAGTCGACTTCAAACGCTTTTTGAATCGGAATGATGCCTTGAGAAACCCAAAAGGCGTAAGAGACGCTATTTGCCACATTTAGCCTAAAGTCTCGATAAGGCGATTCAAAACGCGTTTGGGTAGGCGCTAAACAAACGGGCTTCGGGTGCGAATCGATGATTTTTTGGCATAAGGCGCGCAGCACCTCGCGCCTTGCGGCATTTATTTCGCGAAGCGCAACGTAGGGCAAGGACTCACAATCGGATAAAAGGACATTTTCAATTCGAAAAACGCTTTCTCCGCTTTTTGCGAGAGCTCTCGTCATTGCGTCTCGAACACCCGCCTGATTTGTCGCGACTTCAAACGGCTCTTTGACAAAAATACTTGCTTCAAAGCCTGAAGACATCGCCTTTAATTCAAAGCCTGCCTCGCGCGGCCTAAAGGCGATTGACGCCGCCATCGTCCTCACACTTTTGGCGTTTGCCAATGTTTTTTCAAAAGCCGCGTCGACGTTACGACCGAGTTTGGCGCCGGGCTTAATCCCCGTGTGCGAAGTCAGCCTTTCAAAAAGCCTGATTTCGTAAGTATCGTCAGCCGTTAAAATCGCGCGATTGACGCGTAAGCCGTCGGTAGCCTCAGCACCCGACGTAATCACTAACCCGTCACCGTTATTGAGCGTCACGCCGCACTTGGCAAGAAAACTTTTATCTCCCGTGACGCGAAGAACTTCTCCCACCGCTTCGCCCGTACTTTTGGAGCTCACAAGCTGCGCCATGAAAGGGTGTCTCCCCTTCGCGAAATAATCGGTTGCAGAACGCCTGAAAGTTTTGGCGGGGTCTGGCGTAAACCCGGGAGATGATTCGCCTAAACTACCCCTCGTCGCTTCGGGATGGGTTTTCAGATAGGCATCGATTTTTTCTCGATAGTAAGCCGTGATGTTTTTGACGTAATCGGCATCTTTTAAGCGTCCCTCAATCTTAAAACTTGAAACCCCCGCTTCAATTAACGCTTCTAAGTGTTCGCTTTGGTCGTTGTCTTTCAAGCAAAGCGCGTGCGTGCGCCTTGCGATTTCGCGCCCCGCGAAATCAAAAACCCGATAGGCGCGACGACAAGGCTGCGTACATTGCCCGCGGTTTGCGCTTTTGCCCGTTGTCGCTAAAGATAAATAGCATTGCCCGGAGTAACTTACGCAAAGCGCGCCGTGCACGAAATATTCCAACTTGGCACGAGGCACCGCGCGTCTGACTTTTGCGACCTCTTCAATCGTAAGTTCTCGGGCAAGCACAATCTGACTCATCCCGCAAGCGTCTAAAAATGCGGCTTTTTCGGGCGTTCTCACATCGCACTGGGTTGAGGCGTGAAGCGCGATCGGGGGCAAATCGAGTTTGACAAGTGCCATATCTTGGACGATGAGGGCGTCCACGCCCGACCGATACGCTTCCCAGGCGACGTCTTTTGCGGCCTGAAGCTCGTCTTCGTAAATAAGGGTATTGAGCGTCATATACGTTTTCACGTGAAAACGTTTGGCGTAAGCCGCAAGTCTTGCGATATCGTCAAAGGTATTTCGTGCCGCCGCTCTCGCGCCGAAGTCCGGCCCTCCGATATAAACGGCGTCCGCGCCGCAATCGATAGCCGGCATACCGATATCGGCGTTTTTAGCAGGAGACAAGAGTTCTAGGGGCGCAAAAGGCATAAAAGAAAGGGTGCTTGACATTCATTTAAAGAGAATAGGTCAAAGCGCCCTTTCTTGTCAAAGAAAATCCGCTCCTTATCTTTGACATCTGTTACGCGCCAATCGCGCTTTCTTTTGTGCTAAGGTTAGGACCTCAAACACGCAAAACTAATTTCGGAGTCGATCTCACCAATGGCAGATGTCACGGATAAATCAATCGAATGCCTGATTTTGGGCGTCGGAAACATCCTTTGGGCGGACGAAGGGTTCGGCGTCAGAGCTGTCGAGCGCTTTAACGAACTTTTTGAAGTCACAAGCCCCAAGGTCCGAATCGAAGACGGCGGCACGCTCGGGATGTATCTTTTGGAACCCATTTGCGAGACGCGTAAATTATTAATTCTCGATTGCTGCGACTTTCACGGCAAAGGGGCCGAATTGCGCATCTTGCGTGACGATGACGTCCGCGCCTGGTCTTCGACCAAAATCTCGCCCCACCAAACGGGGATGAATGATATTTTGGCTGCCGCCATGCTTTTAGGAAAAGAACCCGAAGAAATCGCGGTCGTGGGATTGCAACCCGCCCTTTTAGACGACTACGGCGGAAGCTTGTCGCCAGAAGCCAAAGCGCAATTAACGCCCGCGGCAGGAGCTGCC
>DNBE01000138.1:8206-8480 GCA_003543795.1 Sutterella sp. | reverse complement strand
CGGGCGCGGGGTAGGTGATTTTGAGCGGTACGGGGTCTTTGGCAAAAGGCTTGGGGTTTGCCCCTCGCGTTTCTTTAAAGGATAGGGGCATCAACGTAAACGTTTTCGCGTCACGCCCGGCTAATCGCGCTTTGTCGCTACCTTTAAAGTTGCCGATTAAAACGACTCGGGCGTCCGTCGGAACGAAGTCCATGATTTCGGGCGCGATATCGGCGTTATCGATAATCAAACGCTTGCCGTAGACGCTAAAAAAATCGGCGGGCGCCGTCGTCGG
>DNBE01000138.1:0-8135 GCA_003543795.1 Sutterella sp. | reverse complement strand
CGTCAAGTCCGATAAGTCAGCCACCGGTAAATCGGGAAAAAGTGTTTGCGCAAGCGTCGTCTTCCCGACTCCCGCCATCCCTTCGAGAATAAGGACTTCTGGCACGTTCGGTAAAAGCGAAACGGCTTTCGCGAGCGTTCTTGATAAATAGTTATCCATGCTTTTTTGAAATCTCGATTCAAATTTTTGTTAATTTTAATGAAGATAGGGCGCGTCGGCGTGTGTTTTTTTAGTTAAACTCATCAAAAAATATAGGGGAATCTTATGTTTGCTCGACCGTATGAAATCTTTTTGACCGTTTGCGTCACGAAAAGTTTCACGAAAGCCGCTCAAAGGCTCAATATCTCGCAATCGGCCGTCTCGCAAAGTATCCTCGGACTTGAAAAAGAATTGGGGTTCGAGCTTTTTGATCGAACGACTCGGCCTTTGCGCTTAACTGAAGAAGCCGCGGTGCTTGAAAACGAATTAAGTTTTCAACTTGAAAATTTCGCGCAAACCATCGGAACGCTCAAAACCAAAAACTTCATCCGACCCGCGCTTCGTGTGGCGATGGTCGAATCGATGGCCTACCTCATGGCGCCCGAACTCTTTAAGTCGATGTTGGGGCGCTGCTCGAAAGTCCTTTTATATTCCGGACTCACAAATGACTTGGTCGCTAAGCTCGTGACGGGCGAAGTCGACTACGCGATCGTAAGCGACTACGCGCCGGTAGACGCGCGTTTAGAGCGCTTAAACATCTTTAGCGAACCGCAAGTTTTGGTGCTACCCAAAGAGCTCGCAAGCCAAAGTGAATCTTGGGACTTGGCAAGCCTTCAAGTTTGTGGCGTGCCGTTTGTGCGCTATACGCTTAATACCGCGTCAAATCGCCAAAGCTTAGAAGTCTTATCCGACTTTGAAAGCCACATGCCCAATCGCATGCAAGTCGATTCCAACCGTTTGGTTTTTAAGCTTGTCGAAGCGGGAATGGCTTGGAGCATCTCGCAGCCCGTAAGCCTCTTAGCCGAGGGTGAGTCGATTTTCGAGCGGATTTCGGCTTTACCCTTAAATGTCAAGCCCGCCGCGACGCGAACGCTTCGGGTCGTAAGCCGCAAAGGGCAATCTAATATCTGGCTTCGCGCCTTGCGCGATTTGTGCCAAGAGGTGTTTAAGCGAGACATTATCCCCGCGATCGAGCGCATCATCCCGTGGGCAGCGTCCGAGATGTCCGTTAGTGCCGAGTCCGAGATTCGGCAAAACGCACGTGTTCGATAAGCCCCGGGTGGGTTTTATCGATCAAATCCTCGAGATTTTTCCGATAAGCGGTCTCAATTTCGCTTTTAATGGCTTTAGCAATCGGCGCGAAAGCTTCGCTTTTGGTGACGATCCATTGCGTACGACGAATCGCGGTTTGCGCGAAATAGGTCACGTTGACGTTGTTAGCCCACTGTCGCCCCTGCCAAATGCCTAATGGCGGCATCAAGCACCAGCCTTGCCCTAAAGCGACGAGACCTACGAGCGTGTAGCTTGATTCAACCCCCACGACGCTCGTTTGCTCTAACCCTAAGCGCCGGTAAAGTCGTTCGCTTTGAAGTCGGTCCGAACTCTCCGAGTTATAGCGTAAATAGGGGAGCGTTCGTCCGAGACGTACGACATCCTCAAACGTTGCCGGTGGCGGCACCGTTTTGGGGGTGACCACGAGATAGTCTTCGGTTAAAAGCGCTTCGCGCGCGTAGTCTTTGGCATCGATAAAACTTTCGGGGCTGATCACGATATCGAGTTTGTCGGAAGCCATCTTTTGGGCCAATGTTTCCGTAAACCCGGTTCGCATGTCGACATGGGCGGCTAGCGACAAAAGGCTCTTTCCGATAATCGGCCCGAAGGTTTCGCTTACCGATTCGCTTAAACCTACCCGCATCGATAAATGTTCGGGCGTAAGCGTACGAATGGCTTCGGTCATGCGAGTTGTTAAGCGCAAAATTTCTTCACTTTTTTCTAATAGGAGGCGTCCTGCCGCCGTCAGTTCCAAAGGGCGCACTTTGCGATTAAAAAGTTCTACCCCTAAGCGTCCCTCCAAAACACGAATCGTTTGGCTTACCGCGGCCGATGTCATCGAAAGGCGCTCGGCCGCTTCTCTCACAGAGCCCGTCACCGCCGTTTCTTTAAAGACACTTAACGCGCGCGTTTCCGGAATAAAGGGTTTCGTTTTGCTCATCAATTAATAAAAACTAAATAAGTAATAAATAAAATCTTAACATTATTTACAGGAAAAACCTTAGGTCGGAAAATACTTTTTAAGTCTTAGATTTTTTGCGTTTTGAGACTCTTATCAAGGAGATACATATGAAAACTCGTATCGAACGCGACTGTCTCGGTGAGATGGAAATCCCTGACAGTTCCTACTACGGTATCCAAACGACGCGCGTGATGACTTTCTCGGGCTGCGCGGGCTATCCCGTCATCTTCTACCCCGACATGCATCGTGCGTTATTCCAAATTAAGAAAGCGGCCGCGCAGGCTAACGCCGAAGTGGGCGCTTTAGACCCGGCTAAAGCCGACGCGATTGTCAAAGCTTGCGACCAACTGCTTGCGGGCGGTTACGAAAAAGAATTCCCGCTTGATATGTGGCAAGGCGGCGGCTACACGTGCGTCAACATGAACGTCAACGAAGTCGTCGGTAACCTCGCTAACGAAATCATGACGGGCTCCAAGGGTACGGACCAAGTCCACCCCAACACTCACGTCAATATGGCGCAGTCCACAAATGACACGATTCCGTCCGCGACCCACCTCGGTATCGCCCCGCGTCTTGACCTCATCATCGAGCGCATGATTGAGCTTGAAGCGGCCTTCGAGAAGAAAGCCGAAGCCTTTAAAGACATCGTCAAAGTCGGTCGTACCTGCTGGCAAGACGCTTTGCCCTTGACCTTGGGTCAGGAATTCGGCGGTTTCGCTTCCATTATTCATCGCCAGATCGAACGCTTGAAAGCGCTTCGCCCCGGGTGCTTCGAACTCATCATGGGCGGTAGTGCCGTCGGGACGGGTTTCGGCGCGGCTTCGGGCTACATGGACGCGTTTTATCGTCACATCAGCGCCAACATGGGCGAAGACGTTCGTCCGCAGCGCGATATCTTTGACGGCTTCCAAAACGGAGACTTCTTCTTACAGGTTTCCGGCGTTGTGAAAGAAGTCGCTTGCACGCTCTCCAAAATCAGTAAAGACCTTCGTCTCATGAGTTCCGGTCCGCGCTCCGGCTTTATGGAAATCCAATTGCCCGCGCTTTCCCCGGGGAGCTCCATCATGCCCGGCAAGATCAATCCGCAGATTCCGGAAATGGTCATTCAAATCGCGCACCAGGTCGTCGGTAACGACGTCGCGATTTCGCTTGCGATCGACGAAGGCGAACTCGACTTAAATGTCTGGGACGCGACGTTCTTTAAGTGCTTATTCGAAAACCTTCAGTTGGTGGGCGAAGAACTCCTTTACTTCCGTCGCGACTGCGTCGAAGGCATTACGGCTAACGTCGCTCGTTGCCGTCAAGAAGCCGAAAGCTCGATCGCGCTTTCCACGGTCGTTGCCGCTACCATCGGTTATCCGAAGGGCGTTGAAACCGCGCATTATTGCGAAGAAAAGGGTGTTAACGTCAAGCAAGCCGTGGTCGAAATGGGGCTTTTCTCCAAAGAAGACGCCGAACGCATCGTCGATCCGATGTTAATGGCGAACCCTGAAAAGATGGCTGAAGTCATCGCCGCCTGGCGTAAGGAAAAAGGCACGAACTAATCTTGTGCTCTAAAAGAAATCGGCGCCTTCAAAGGCGCCGATTTTCGTTTTGGGGTTTACGAGCCTACTGCGTGACGCGTAAAGACTGCGCAAGGACCGGGTACTTGGCTTCCATCTCGGGGCGAATCTTCGTTTCGATGACTTGCTGCATCATGTGCGTGAAGTCAAGCGCCATGCTAGCGTAGACGATATCCCGATAGAGCACGTAGGTATTGCGCGCGCCGTGCAAGGCGGGGATTTTGTGTAAGCTCGTGCCCGGCAAAAATTCTTTCGCAGCCCAAAGTCCCAAAGGCGGCAAAACGCACCAACCGAGGCCCGAGGCAATCGTAGATACCAGCACGCGGTCGGAGTCGACTTCGATACTGCGAGAGACTTCGATATTGCATTGGCGCAAAACACGTTCGATTTGAACGGCATCTAAACTTTGGTCATTTAATTGAATGACGGGCAAGTGATTGGCCATCGCCACGACGTCCGAAATCGAATGCAATCGGTCGTTATATTCTTTGGGCGCGACGATAATGAAATCTTCGACGTGACTCGGGATGACATGCACGTCGCGGTGCATTTGCATAAAGTCGGTTCCCGAAACGATGTCGGCTTTGTTGTCGGCTAAAAGGCGACACACCTGCGGGGTGTGGCCGCCTGTGATTGACAAATAATTAATCTGTTGCAAAAGCGGTCCGATTAAGTAGGGGAGGATGCTATTGGTCACCGAATCGGAAGCCGCAAGACGCAAGTCAAGCTTTTTGCCGCGTGTGGCGGCAATCATGTCGCTAGAAAGTTGATCTAAAGAATTCAATAGGCTATTGGCGCGATTAAATAACACGCGCCCGACTTGCGTGAGTTTCAAGGGACGCGACGACCGGTCGAAAAGCTCCGCGTCGACGATTTTCTCCAACTTGTGAATACAAGACGAAACGGCGGGTTGCGTGAGATTGAGGCGCTTAGCGGCAAGCGACATATTGAAGTCTTCGCAAACGGACATGAAGACTTGCAAACTCGTCAAATCAATAGAAATTTTGGGCATGTTGCGTGCTCATTAAAACAAAGAGGCGACGATTTCAAAAGGAAAGCTTTCGAAAGCTTTCGGCAACATCATTTCTTTCGAGCTTTTCCCCCTCGTCAGGCTATAACTATATTTAATTTTTGCTAATAACAATTCTTGATTAGATTAAAATACCTAGGCATTTTGCCTATTATTACAATGTTTTTTCTTGAGTCCTTTCGTTAATTAAGGAGTTTCCTATGTTTAGTGAAGACAATGACGGCCGCCGCGGCAAGATCAAAGGCGCGCCTCATCCGAAAGTGATTGAGCACATTTCGGCCAAAGTGCTCAAAAACGATCTCGCGACAAGCTACCAGGTCTACCTCGATCTCAATAAGGCGCACGTCCTGATGCTTGCCAAGCAAGGCATCATCGCGCCCGATGTCGCCAAGAAGATTCTGACCGTCACCGACGAAATGGCCAAGATGGGTGATACGCCGACGTTCGAATGCATTCCCGAACGCGAAGATATCTACCCGAACCTTGAGCATTACCTCATCAGCAAAGTCGGTATCGAAGTGGGCGGCCAGCAGCACACGGCTCGCTCCCGTAACGACTTGGCCAATACCGCGACGCGGTTAACGCTTCGTAAGTACTACTTCAAACTCTGCGACGCCTATAACAAGATGCGTCAGACGGTTTTAGACGTCGCGCGCGCCAATACCGACGCCGTGATGCCCGGTTACACCCACCTTCAGGCTTCCGAACCGATTACGTTCGCGCACTATTGCGCCGCCGTTTTGGGCGCGATGGATCGCGACTACAGACGTATCGCGCACGCCTACGAAAGCTTGAACTTGAATTCGTTAGGCGGCGGCTCCATGGGGTCGACCACGTGGAATATCGATCGCAATTACACGACCGAACTGTTGGGCTTTGACCGTCCGCTCGATAATTCGCTTGACTCGGTCGCGAGCCGCGACTACGTCATCGACTTCTTGGCCGCGATTTCGATTGCCGCCAATACCTTTAGTCGTTTCTGCTTTGACCTTTATATTTGGTGCGCGACCGACTATAGCTATATTGAAGTTAACGACAACGCGGCCGTTTGCTCGTCAATCATGCCGCAAAAGAAGAATCCGTGGACGCTTGAGCATATCAAAGCCAAAGCCGGCCACATCGAAGGATACTTCATCGGCGCGATCAATACGCTCAAAAACACGCCTTATACGAACATTTGCGACGTGAGCGGCGAAACCGACGCCCACCTCTATGACGCCATCGACGAAATGATCGCGAGCATTGAATTGCTTGACATTACGGTCGCAGGCATTAAACTGAACAAAGAACATATGTTGGAATGTGCAAGAGGGGACTTTTGTACCGTCACCGAACTTGCCAACAACCTGGTTCGCCACGACAAGATAAGCTTCCGTGCGGCGCACGAAATCGTTGCTTTGATTGTCGATGACATGGTTACTAATAAAAAGAAAGCCAACGAAATCGGCGTTGCCGACGTCCACGGGCCTTTCATGAAGTTATTCGGAAAGACGACCGTGATGACTGATGCCGACATTCAAAAGGCTCTGGACCCTGTCTTGAACGCCAATTCCAAGGTGATTATCGGCGGCACCGCTCCGGTTGAAGTCAACCGTCAGCTCGATGTCAGCCAGAAGATCCTTGATGCCGACGTAGCGGAAAACGAAGACCGCAAGGCCCGCGTTGCCGCTGCTAAAGCCCGTATGGAAGAGTTGGTGCAAAAGACGATTGCATCGTAAGATGTTTTATTAACTTAGGAGGACAAAAGGACAGCTCTAAGCGATTTGAGAGGATTCAAAAGTCCTTGTCCGTACGCTTAGAAGTCTTTTTGCAAATTTATGCTCGTATTAATTGAATTTCTCATCGTAATGGCCTGTATCTTTATGGGCATTAAGTGGGGCGGTTTGGCTCTCGGCTTGTGGGGCGGCGTAGGCGTTGTCGTCTTTACGTTCGTCTTCGGGATTACCCCGACGTCCGCTCCGATCGACGTTATGTTGATCATCTTCACGGTCTGCACGACCGTGGCCGTGATGGAATCCTGCGGCGGTTTGACCTACTTGGTCCGTATCGCTGCTCGTATCATCCGCGCCAAGCCGAACATCGTTGCCGTCGTCGCGCCGGTCGTGAGCTTCTTCATGACGTTCTTTGCCGGTACGGGTAACGTCTGCTTCGCTATTTTGCCCGTTGTGTACGAAGTCGCCTACAACGCCGGTGTGCGTCCGGAACGTGCCATGACTGGTACGGCCATCGCTGGTCAGATTGGTATTACCGCCTGCCCGATTTCCGCTGCTACCGCCGCTTTGTTGACCCTTTTTGCGCAAAACGGTTTTAACGAAATCCAATTGGTTACGATCCTTTCCGTGACGTTCCCGTCCTGCTTGATCGGCGTTATCGCCGGCGGCACGATTATGATGTTCTACGGCAAGGAATTGTCCCAAGACGAAGCCTATCTCGCCCGTTTGAAGGCCGGCCTCGTTGAAGCTCCGCAGCCCTTGAGCGACGATCCGTTGCCCGCTGGCGCCAAGCTCTCCGTCGTCATCTTCCTTCTCGGCGTTGCCTGCATCGTTCTTTGCGGTTTCGCTCCTTCGCTTCGTACGGTCGCTGGTAAGGCCGTCGGTATGGCTTCCATCATCGAAATGATCATGCTCGCCGCCGGTGCCGTTATCTGCTTGACCTGCAAGCCCAACCTTGATGCTGCTGCCAACTCCGGTACGCTGCGCGCCGCTATCATCTCGCTGGCCGCCGTTCTCGGTATCGCTTGGATGGCCGACATGTTTGTCGCCGCCAACCGTCCGTGGCTCATGAGCACCTTCGGTGACATCGCTCAGGCTTATCCCTGGACGTTCGCCCTCGTGCTTGCCTGTATGTGCGCCATCATCCAGTCTCAAGGTGCGACGACTCGCGCTGTCATTCCGTTGGGCTTCGCCCTCGGTCTGCCTCCGATGACGATCATCGCTTGCTTCCCGGCTGTTAACTGCTTGTTCATCCTCCCGATCGCCGGCCCCGCCATTGCGGCTGCCATGTTCGACCGTTCTCAGACGACCAAGCTCGCCGGTAGCTGGATCTTCAACCACTCCTTCATGATCCCCGGTCTCGTGATGTGCGGCGTCTCCGTCGTCTGCGCGTTCTTGATCGCTGCTGTGGTCTAATCAGTGGTCGGAGTTATCTGACGAAAAAGTGTCTTTGACACTTGAAACCGCATCCTCCTATTTGAGGGTGCGGTTTTTTTATCGTCGTGAAAGGTGGTTCATAGAACAGCGGCAAGGAAACTTGCGACTTCAGTCGCGAGAGGAATTGCCGCAGAAACCATGTAGAATGGCACCATCAACTCGAGCGGGAAATGATGGTCGAA
>DNBE01000074.1 GCA_003543795.1 Sutterella sp. | reverse complement strand
ACGACATTGTAAAAGCCGAAGATTTTTACCAACCGAACCTCAGAAGAATCTACGAGCAACTCGCCACCATGATTAACGCCGGGAAAGTCGCCGATCCCGTGACCGTCAATAACGAAATGACGGCTATCGGCATCGCTGACAACTCGACGCTCGGGTTTTTGATCTCTCTCATGAATAACGTCCCTCTGGCTGCAAACGCCAGACGTTACGCCGAAATCATTCATGATAAATCCGTCTTATGTCAATTAATCCGCGCAGGTCATACCATCGCGGACACTGCCTTTCATACCGAAGGACGCTCGACAATCGATATCGTTGACGAAGCCGAACAACGCGTTTTAGAGATTTCTCAAAAAAACGATAAAGAAGGCACGGGCTTGCGCCCGATTCGCGAAGCGTTAACGAAGGTCAACGACCAAGTCGCGCGACTTTATAACGCGAAAAGCCGTGACCTCGTGACCGGTACCGCAACGGGCTTTATCGATTTAGATCGCCTTACGAAAGGAATGCATGAAGGGGAGTTGATTGTCGTTGCAGGCCGCCCCTCGATGGGTAAGACGACGTTTGCGCTCAATATCGCCGAAAACGTCGCTTTGCGCTCGGGCTTACCCGTCGCGGTTTTCTCGTTAGAAATGCCTGCCGACCAACTCGCGCTTCGTTTAATCAGCTCTTTAAAGCGCATTCCGTTAACGAATTTGCGTGACGGGCGCCTGAAGGACGACGAATTCCAGCGAATGGGCGAAGCCGTTCGCGAGATTGCCGACAGTCGCAATATCTTTATCGACGACTCCGCGGGGCGGGTTTCCGAAATTCGAAGTCGCGCAAGGCGCTTAGCCCGCGAAGTGCGTCACTTAGGGCTTATCGTTATCGACTATATTCAATTAATCGGCGGCGAAACGCGAACGGATAATCGCGCGATGGAAATTTCGGAAATTTCGAGAAGCTTGAAGCTGTTAGCTAAAGAACTCAAGTGTCCGATCGTCGTTCTCTCGCAGTTAAACCGCGATGTCGATAAACGTACCGACAAGCGCCCGATGATGAGCGACTTACGCGAATCGGGCGCTATCGAACAAGACGCCGACGTCATCATTTTTTTATATCGTGAAGTCGTCTATGACGAGTCGCTCAAAGGAACCGATAAAGAAAGAGACGCCGAAGCCATCCTTCGTAAGCAAAGAAACGGTCCGATCGGAACGGTCAATCTGACGTTCTTTGGCGAATACACGCACTTTAAGAGTCGCGCCAATGATTGAGACTCTCACGCTTTGGGGCGGCTATTGCGTTTTAGCGCTAGCGTACTTATTGATGTTTGTCGGGATTCTCGGAACCGTCGTTCCGGTGATTCCGGGCGTCGCGCTCGTCTTTTTAGCGGCCTGGTTTATCGCTTGGTTTGATGCCTACGCTTATATCACGCCTAACGTCGTTATCTTTTTCGGGGCGCTTGCCGCTTTAGCTTTTATTATCGACTATGTCGGTCAGATATTCGGCGCCAAGAGGGCAGGGGCATCTGCCGCTGGTCTTACCGGAACGCTTGTAGGAACAATCGTGGGGCTTTTTTTCGGCTTGGTCGGTATTTTCGTATTTCCTGTTATCGGCGCCTTTTTAGGAGAGCTTTACGCCAAGCGCGGTTTACGTGAAGCCGGTCAAATCAGTCTACAGACATCGATTGCGATGATTGTCGTCATGGTCGCGAAGCTTGCCATTGCCGCTTCGATGACGGGATATGTTTTCTGGGCGAGATTTTTCGCGCTATGAGTCCCGAACGCTACGTCAGTATCTGGGTCGTGATCGCGAGCGTCGCGATCGGCGCGTCTTTAGGCGCTCTCTTGTGCTGGTCGATTACGTATTTACTAAACGACAAAGTTTGGATTGTTCCCGCTCCCATGGGAACGCTGGTCGTAAACCTCCTTGCCGGCTTTTTAATGGGCCTTGCGCTAGCTTGGTTATCGACCCATTTATCCGTTCCGGTTTATGTAAGACTTTTCGTTATCACGGGATTTTTAGGCGCGTTTTCGACGATTTCCGCCGTTGTCGGCGAAAACTTTCAATATGTGCTCGAAGGCCGCTACCTTGCCGCGTGTGTGCATTACCTATTACACGTGGGCGGCTGCTACCTTACGATGATCGCGGGGTACTTTTGCCTTCACGGCAAAATTTAACCGCAGTTACTTTTTCTAACGCTTTTTTGCGTACTCCTTTACCTTGAAATTTTCCTTTTTGCACTCATATATGAGTCAGAAAGAACGAATAACCGTGGTTATTTAGCCCGAGTTATTCAAGAATTGAGGTAAATGACTATGAGAGAAAACCAATTAACGACCAAGCTTCAGGAAGCGCTCGTCGCGGCTAACGAGACGGCTGTTTCCCGTAAGCACCCCTACATTACGGATGTTCATTTGATGCGTGCCGTTATGAGTGACGTGACGGGTTTTACGCAGTACTTATTTAATCAGCTTGAGATTCGTCCCGAGGCGTATCGTGAAGCGCTCGATAAAAAGTTGTCCGAAATAGCGGAAGTTTCCGGAGGCGCCAATCTTTCCGCCTCGCGCGAACTCGTACGTCTCATGAATGAAGCGGCCGTCGAAGCGAAAGCCGCGGGTGACGACTTTATCGGTGTCGCGGCGCTTTTTACGGCTTTGATGAAGACGCCGTGCGAGGCATCCGATATCGCGAAAAATCTCGGCATGACGGCAACGCTTGTGGGTAAAGCCGTTAAAGAATTTAAGG
>DNBE01000083.1 GCA_003543795.1 Sutterella sp. | reverse complement strand
ATGGGTTCTGCGTGGGCTCTAGGGATGCAAGGCGTCAATACGACTGACGTCGATGTCGTCCTTTGCCCCCCTTTTCCGTACCTTGCGAGCATGGGTGATCGGGTAAAGCCCTTAGGTATTGCTTTAGGCGCACAAAACGTAAGCGACAAAGACGCCGGGGCTTTTACTGGTGAAGTAAGCGCCGCGATGCTTCGCGACTTAGGAGTCGAATTCGTCATCATCGGCCATAGCGAGCGCCGTACGCTTTATGGCGAAACAGACGATGTCGTTGCCGCGAAATGCGCGAAAGCCGTCTCTAACGGCTTAAAAGTCATCCTTTGCGTCGGCGAAACGCTCGAAGAACGCCAAAAGGGTTTAACGTTTGAGGTTTTATCGCGCGAAATTCGCGCCATCGCCTCCGTTGTCGGGGTTGAGCCTTTTGTCACGGGCGCCGTTGCCTACGAACCGATTTGGGCAATCGGCACGGGTGTGACAGCCTCGCCCGAGGACGCGCAAGCCGCGCACGCGCATATCAGAAGCGTGCTTACGCAATTTGACGCGACGCTTGCGCCCCAAGCGCGAATCCTCTACGGCGGTTCGGTGAAACCCGCGAACGCCGCCGGGCTTTTCGGGCAAAAAGATATTAACGGCGGATTAATCGGCGGAGCATCACTTAAAGCCTCCGATTTCTCGGCCATCTGTCAGGCGGGACTTACCTCCTGACCGAAATTTTGTATTAAGTAAGGACTAGATTAAAGATGTCGCTTCTTGTTTCTATTGCCGTCATCGTGCAGATTGTTTCTGCCGTGGCCGTTATCGTTCTCGTGCTTTTGCAGCACGGTAAAGGCGCCGATCTCGGTGCCGCCTTCGGCGGCGGCGCTTCGGGGTCCCTTTTCGGGGCGAGCGGGTCGGCAAACTTTTTGTCGAGAACGACGGCGATTTGTGCCGTGCTTTTCTTTTGTTCGACGATTGTCATTACCATCGGCACGCGGGCCTTTAAGAAGTCTGCCGTTCCGACGGGCGGTGTTTTAAGCACAGTTGAACAAACAATTGACGCAAATCAAGTCGGCGGCGCGCAAAATTCGATTCCCGATTCGCAATCGAATCAAATTCCGCGCTAAAATGTGTGCCTTGACTCGGTCGCGGCCGTGGCGAAATTGGTAGACGCACCACTTTGAGGGGGTGGCGGAGCAATCCATATGAGTTCGACTCTCATCGGCCGCACCAGCTAAAATAAAAGAAGGTTCTCGTTTGAGAACCTTTTTTGTATTCTTTATTTGCAAAACTTTCAGGCTACTTGCACGGGTGCGTCCCAAGTCACAAGCCCGATCGGATGCCGATAAAAATTCTCATCCAATGCTTCGCCTCTCACGCGCGCTATTGCGTCTAAGTAACTAAAGGCCGCTTCGGGCATCATGTCCCCGGAGTTAATAAGACCGAGTATTTCGTCTTCGGTTTTGGTTTCGAACGTTTCAGCCGACCCGTCTTTAGAGGTAATCTCAAGGCCTGAGGGCAAAATTGCGTCAAAGTGCGTCACTTCTTCGCGCAAAAACCCTTCGGGGACGGGCCGCTCGACATAAAAACGCGCGGTGCGCACGAGTTCATAAGTTCCCGCGATTAACCCCGTTTCTTCGTAAATTTCTCTCACGCACGCCGTTTTCTCTTCTTCGGCAGCGGCAATTAGTCCGCCCGCAAAAGAATCCCACGCTAAAGGCATGACGCGCTTATGCGCGGCGCGCCGTTGCGCGACAAGCTTCCCCGCTTGCCAGGCTGAGACGTGCACGCTTTTGGTAACCAACCCTAACGCCCGAAAGAGTCCGCGCGGCGCGACGCTGATCGCGGGGTCGTAGCGATCGGGGTAAACATCAAGCGTTTCATCGTGCTCAAAAGCAAAGCCCGCGGCTAGTGCCGTCCGATATGTTTCTTTAAAAACTCGCTTTAATTCTTTTTGCGAAACGGAGGGTTTAAGTTTTAATGCCCCTTTTTCGAGAAAAAAAGCGCCCGAATGGGTAAAAAGAAAATGCGCGAAATCGGGTTTTACATACCCGATGATTTTGTCTTCGTAATAAAAAGGCCAAAGGTCTCGCGCGGGGTCGATCGTATATCGCCCCTTAAGCGCGAGAAAAATATCTGTCAAAGACGCCATTAATTATTTTCGGGACGCATCGTCGGGAAAAGAAGCACGTCGCGAATACTCGGCGCGTCCGTTAAGAGCATCACGAAGCGATCGATCCCGATACCGCACCCGGCGGTCGGCGGCAACCCATACTCAAGCGCGCGCACGTAATCCGCGTCATAGTACATCGCTTCATCGTCACCCTTAGCTTTGGCCTCGGCTTGTTCACGGAAACGCGCGGCTTGATCTTCGGGGTCATTTAATTCGGAGAAGGCGTTTGCCGCTTCGCGACCCGCGATAAAGAGTTCGAACCTGTCGCAGATGTCGGGGTTTTGATCGTTGGCACGAGCCAAGGGAGAAATCTCTTTGGGATACTCGACGATGAAGGTCGGCGTAATGAGTTTAGATTCACACGTCTCTTCAAATAGCGCCATCTGAAGCGCGCCTTTACCGGCGTAAGCCGGCTGCTCGACGCCGAGGCGCTTTAATTCGCTTTGTAAGAAAGGCACGCTTTCGAGCGCCTCCGCGCTATATTCGGGCACATACTTCAAAATCGCTTGGCAAGGCGTTAAGCGATCAAAGGGCTTCCCGAAATCGATGGTTTGGCCTTGATAGGTAATGACAGCCGACCCCGTCGTCTCAATCGTCACCGCTCTTAAAAGGCTTTCGGTGAAATCCATTTGATCTAAATATGTCCAATACGCGGCATAAAACTCAATCGTCGTAAATTCGGGGTTATGGCGAACGTCGATACCTTCGTTTCTAAAGCAGCGGTTTAATTCAAACACACGCTCGAAACCGCCCACGACGAGGCGCTTTAAATAAAGTTCGGGCGCGATTCTTAAAAACATCTCCTGATCGAGCGCGTTATGATGGGTTACGAACGGCTTCGCGTTCGCGCCGCCCGGAATCGGGTGCAACATCGGCGTTTCGACTTCCATGAAGTCGTTATCCTTCATAAAGGAACGAATTGCGTCGATGACTTTCGAGCGAACGATAAAACGCTTTTTAGAATCCTCATTCATGATGAGGTCTATATATCTCTGACGATATCTTGTATCGGTATCTGTAAGGCCGTGGAACTTCTCTGGAAGTATCTGAAGACTCTTAGACAACAAAGTGATCTTCGATGCATGTACTGACACTTCACCTGTCATGGTTCTGAAGGCATAGCCTTCTACTCCGTAGATATCACCGATATCAGACTTCTTGAAATCTGCGTAAGATTCTTCTCCTATAGCGTCTCTGGCAACATATACCTGGATATCGCCCTTAAGATCGCGGATATTGCAGAAAGAAGCCTTGCCCATAACACGCTTGAACATCA
>DNBE01000107.1 GCA_003543795.1 Sutterella sp. | reverse complement strand
AGGAAGGTTGCTCAATCGGCGCCTTGTCTTTCATAAAGGCTTCGAGCCTTTGTATCACGCGACGATAGGCGCGATCGAAACCCGCAAGCGGGTAGCGATCGGTAAAGGTTTTGCCGTTCACGCGTGTTTGAACAGTCAGGCGCTTTCCGTTCGTTAGCGAGTCGAAAAATTGGGAACCGAGTTCTGCTTGTAAGGTCGAAAGTAGGCTTTTCCCGTCGATTTTGCGAACCCAATAGCCCGGAAAACCTTGGTCGGCGTTGACGCTTAAGACGGTTTCGACTTTATCGCTTCGAGCGCCCCAAGCCGTAATTTCGCTTGGCGTTAACATCGTAAAAGCGTAAATCCAAAAGCGTTTATCCGAATCGATGTCGATCATGAGAACGTGTTCCCAAAGTTCGTCGACGGCACTTAGCCGCGCGAGCGCCCGCGTTTCGGATAAAACGACAAGCCTGGCTTCCCACCCCCCGAAAAGCTCGGCCGCCTCGATATCTTCGGGCAAATCTTGAGATGCACAAGCTGGCATCGAGAGCGCGACAATCGCGCAGAAAAGCAAAACAACGTTGCTTATAATCCGCACGAGACAAGCCAGGGAAATCATTTTCGGGGTCGCTTTTGAAGGATAAAAAAACGAAAGGCTAAGTTTAGCATAGCGATTTCTGAGTCTTTGACGCATTTTTCGGACATTTTGTATGCCTATTTTTTTAACGATTGCGCTTGCCGTCGCCCTCATGGTCGTACTGCTTCGTCGCAAAACCGCCATCGGTCCGTCGATTCTGGCCGCAGGTTTATTGATTTGGCTTTTTGAGAGTCGCGAGGCGACTAGTTTAATCGAGGCTTTGCGCATTACCGTTACCTCACCTCGCTCCTGGGATTTATTGGGCGCCCTTTATTTTGTCGTTTGTCTCGAAATCGAATTGCGTAAAAGCGAAACTCTTAAAGGCATGGTGCGTTACGTCCTTGGTATCCTGCCTTCAAAAAAAATCGCCATGGCCGCGATGCCCGCTTTTCTCGGCCTTTTGCCGAGTATCGGCGGCGCGCGCTTTTCCGCGCCGATTGTTGCCGAAATCGCGCAAGGCGAAGCCATCGACAACAACCGTCTCGCGGGCATTAACTTCTGGTTTCGTCATATTTTCGAATTCGCGAGCCCCATTATTCCGGGCATGATTTTGGCTTGCGCCATCACCAAGATTTCCGTCGCGGATTTGATCTTGCATCTACTTTGGGCAAGCGTTTTATCTTTCGCGCTCGGTTGGTCTTTTTTAATGACGGGTTTTAAGACGAGTAAGCGCCATGAAGTCAATGAAGAAAAAGGCTCGGCACTAGATTTCTGGGTCGCGATTTTGCCCATCGTCGCCGTCTTCGCTTTGATGATTTTTGCCAAAACGAGCGCTGCCGTCTCAATGGGGATTGTGGCCGTCGTGATGGTTCCCGTTTTAGCACTTCTCGGGCGTAAAGTCGGTCTCAAAGATATCTTTTGGGGTGCTTGCGAGAAGTCGCTCTTTCGAGACGTCGGTTGTATTTTGCTTTTTATCGGCATTTTGCATTCGACGGGTGTACTCGAAGCCATCGTGCTCGCTTTTGAAAGCGCGCCGATTCCGACTCCCGCGGTCATCGCGGGTATCGCTTTTGCCGTCGGGATGTTAACGGGCATGAGTCAAGGCCACGTCGCGATTGTTATGCCGATGGTCGCGGCCGTTTCTTCGGGCGATTTAAACCTCGCTGGCGTCGCGCTCGTGTTCGGAGTCGGCGGCCAAATGCTCACGCCCACCCACGTCTGTCTGATGGTAACGATTGACTACTTCAAGTCGGACTTTTTTAAGACGCTTTTACCCTGTGTTTTAGCCGAAATCTTGCTTTTGACGACTTTTAGCGTCGTCACTTACCTCACCTGGCCTTAAAGAGGTTTTTTAAGCTAAGTTTCGAACCGCTTCGAGGACTTCCTCGACGTGGCCGGGAACTTTGACGGGCGACCAAACGCGGCGTACGACCCCTTTTTCGTCGATTAAAAAGGTCGACCTGACGATTCCTCGGCAAGGTTTACCGTACATCACTTTGGGACGAATCACATCAAAGGCTGTACAAAGCGCTTCGTCTTTGTCGCTAATGAGTTCGATTGACAAATCTTGCTTCGCGCAAAACCCTTCGTGGCTTTTAATCGAATCGCGAGAAATCCCGACGATGTCGCAATTTAAATCTTCGAAGGCTTTTTTCGCGGCGGAAAATCCTCTGGCTTCAAGCGTACAGCCGGACGTATTGTCTTTGGGATAAAAGTAAAGCACGAGGCGCTTACCGCGTCTTTGTGAAATATCGAAAACACCTTTTGTCGAATTCGCGCGAATATCGGTTAAAAAATCTCCGACTTTAACCATAGTTCGTCCTCCGTTTTGGGATTAAGTGACCCCATACCCTAATTTAGAAACTAACCGTTCTCAAAAAAGCTTAAGACGGCTCTTAAAGGTACAATTTAAACACTTTTTTATGACTCGGCGCTATCCCTATGTCTCAAAACTTTTGTCACAAATGCTCGGCTCCGCTTCCGAGTGACGCGCGTTTTTGCCCCGAATGCGGCGCTCCGATTTTTAAAAGCGCGCGTATGTCTTCCGCGGGCACGACACTTTGGCTTTACGCTTTAATTCCGTTATTGGGCTTCGCTCTTACCTTTGCGGGACTTTATTTCTTCGATGAAGACTCGCCTATCATCGACGGTTCTTATTTTCTTTTGACGCTTATCTTAGGTCTTGCCGATCGCCGTTACGTTCGTCGCTTAGGCTATCCCGATACGCATTGGTTTTGGGCCGTTTTCACGCCGCCCATCTATCTTTTTTTACGCATCAAACGAACGACGCATAACTACTTGCCGCTCGTTCTTTACATTGTGTTATCGGCCGCCATTTTTACAATGTCTTACCAGGCGTTCGACTATTTACTTGAGAAAAACAGTTTTATCTAAATTTTTTCTCTTAAGAAAGGAGTTTTTATGGCTGGCGTTCCCGCTTTTCAATACGCCCCGATGTTTCAACTCGGCAAAGACACGACTGGTTATCGTTTAATCAGCAAAGACTATGTTTCCGTCGGAGATTTCGAAGGAACCCCGATTCTGAAGGTTGCTCCCGAAGGGATTCGGACGTTGATCGCGGCCGCTTTCCACGAAGTCAATTTCCTTTTAAGGCGTTCGCATAACGAACAAGTCGCCGCCATCCTCACGGACCCCGAAGCGACTGAAAATGATAAATTCGTCGCCTTAA